>DATLFR010000057.1 GCA_035540895.1 Actinomycetota bacterium
CCCCAGATGAGGACCGTGTGTCCCGAACCGGCGAACGGGAGCCGAGCAGACCGGGAACCGGGGCCGAACCTACGCAACGGGAGCCGGGCTCCGGACCGACGCATCGGGAGCCCGGCCCGCGGACCGGGCAGCGCCGGCTCCCGGGGAGGAACGGCGTTCCGGGGCTGTTCCGCTCTGCGGTACGGTAGCCCCATGCCCCCCACGGAGGCGGAGGCTCCCGCCCAGACGATCGCCGCGATCGACCGCGCCACCGACGTCCTGGCCATGTTCGCCGACTCACCCGAGCCGACCCTCGGCGTGACCGAGATCGCCACCGCGCTCAACCTGTCCAAGGCGGTCGTCTACAGGATCCTGTCCTCGTTCCGGGCGAAGGGGTTCGTCGAGCTGGACGAGTCCACCCGGCGCTACTCGCTCGGCCCCCGGGTGCTGCACCTGGGGCTCTCCTACCTGCGCAGGACCGATGTCCAGAGGCTGGCCCGTCCTCACCTGGAGAGGCTGTCCCGGGAGTCCGACGAGACGGCGACCCTGTCCGTCCGCACGGACGGCACCCGGGTGTACGTCGACCAGGTGACTCCCGTCCGGGACGTGAAGATGGTCGTCCAGCTCGGCTTGGCCGTGCCGCTGCACGCGGGGGCCTCCTCGAAGGCGTTCCTCGCGTTCCTCGACGAGGAGGAGCAGGCGGCGTACCTGGACGGTCCGCTCGCGGGGCTGACCGCGGCCACCGTGACCGACCCCCGGGCCCTGCGCCGAGAGCTGGACGAGATCCGCTCCCGGGGGTACGCGGCCAGCGCGGGAGAGCGGATGGAGGGGGCGGCTTCGGTGGCGGCGCCCGTCTTCGGGTTCGACGGACGCCCGGTCGCGGTGATCAGCGTGTGCGGCCCCGCCGAGCGGTTCGCCGGGACCGCCGAGCGCGCGGCCGGCCTCCTGCTGGACGCGACGACCCAGCTCTCCCACCAGCTCGGACACGTCCCTACCTGAACTTCACGACGCGCCGTCGGCAACCGTTGACACGGTGTCGTGAACCGGGCTAGATTATGCGACGGGGCGTCGTGAAATGCCCCGTCCGACTACGCACCGGAGGTACACCCATGTCCATGGTCATCGACCGCATAGAGGAACTGAAGGCGAAGATCCCCACGGAGGTCGTCAACGAGCTGGCCGACGGACCCCTCTCCCGCGTTATGCGCCGCCAGACCTGGCCGGACCACGCCCGGGCCGAGTACTCCGACTTCGAGCAGGCCCTCGTGAAGGGCACGCTCTCGAAGGAGGGCTACCTCGACCTGCTGGTACAGGTGCTGCCCGTGTACGAGGCGCTCGAGGCGCGCGCGGAGGAGCTGCGCGACGACCCGGTGGCCGGTCCGATCGTGATCGACGAGCTCAACCGGACCACCGCCATCCGAGCCGACATCGATTTCTACAAGCAGGTCACCGGCACGACCGAGCTCCCGGAGATCCTCGAGGTCACCCAGGAGTACGTGGACCGGGTCCGCAACTCGACGCCCGAGCAGTTCGTGGCGCACCACTACACGCGCTACCTGGCCGACCTGTCCGGGGGCGTCTTCATCGACCGCGCGCTGACGCAGGCGTACGGGCTCGAAGGGACGAACGGCCGCGCTTACTACGTCTTCGACGAGATCGAGGACGCCAACCTCTTCAAGGACGCCTACCGCGGCACCCTCGACCAGCTCCCGCTCGACAGGGACGGCAAGAGGCGGATCATGGAAGAGGTCCTGCTCGCGTACGAGTTCAACATCGAGATGGTGGAGCAGCTCGGGGTGAAGCACCTCGAGCCGGCTGCCACGGCGTAAGGGGAGGGCACGTGGCGGACAGCAACGCCGGGGCCCCCGAGGCCCCGGCTGCCGCCCCGGCCGAGGAGACGCTGGCGAAGCGGCTCTTCGGCGGGAGCTCGGTCATCCACCGGGAGGCCGAGCGGCGTCCGTTCATGGTCCAGTTCCTCAAGGCCCAGCTCCCCCAGGACGCCTACGTCGAGTGGCTGAAGCGTCAGTCGTTCGTCTACGCCGCCCTCGAGGAGACCGACCGTGCGCTTAAGGACGACCCGGTCGTCGGGCGCATGCACTCCCCGGAGCTGTACCGGACCGACGCCATCGATTCCGACCTCCGCTACTTCGTCGGACCCGACTGGCGCTCGACCGCGACGTGCACGCCCGCCACCCAGGCGTACGTCGACCGGATCGCCTGGGCTCGTGACGGGTTCCCGCCCGCGTACGTCGCGCATCAGTGGTTGCGCTACATGGGCAACATGCTCGGGCAGGAGATCCTGCGCAAGATCCTCGAGCGTGCGTACGGGCTGACCGAGGAGGGGACGAACTTCTACCGCTACCCCGAGGTCGGCGACCCACGGACCTTCCTCGGCGGATACCACGCGAGGCTGAACTCCATGCCGCTCGGCGACGAGGAGGCCCAGAGGTTCGTGGACGAGGGCACGGAGGCGTTCAGGCTCAACATCGCCTTGACCGACGAGCTCGGACGGGACTTCGGGATCGGCGAGTTCTCCGCCGAGGAGACCGAGGCCATCATCGAAGAGCTCGCCGCCGAGCATCCGTGAGGCTGGACGAGGCCGAGCTCGCCCCCTTCGAGATCCCGGACGGGTCGGTCCCCGTCGGCGTCTCGTACCTCCTGAAGGGACCAGTCGGTCGCGACCTCACGCTGCTCGTCGCGTTCCCGGACGGGTGGCAGCGGACGGTCCCCGGCCACTACGAGGCGGCCGAGGAGGTCGTCGTGCTGTCCGGGCGCATCGAGATCGGCGACCTCGTCCTCGACGCGGGTGATTGGGGGTTCATGCCGTCCGGCTGGCTCCGGACATCGATGCGCACGGTCGGGGAGACCGTCTGCGTGGCCCGGTTCTTCGGTCCGGCCCGGTGGGTGCGGTCCGAGCTCGCGGCCACCGACGAGGACGCGCGCTCGTGCACCCTGGGGGGGCCGGCGATGAAGCTGCTCGACTGGGACCGGTCCACCTCGTGGTTCGGCGAGGCGCCGGACGAGGGTCCGCCGGCCGAGCTCTTGGACCCGTCGGCCCGCACCTGGACATGGGGGGAGCCCGCCGGGTCCGACGGTCCGTTCTTCATCCGCACCTATCCCTCCCCCTGACGGGGGTACGGTGCGTGGCATGCCCAGGTTGGACGACGCCCAGCGGCGAGCCAGGCTGTCCATCCGCCATCACCTGCATCGTCCGGCCGCGAACTGCGTGGAGGTGGCGGCGTCCGTGGTCGGCCTGCACTCCTCCGACCCGGTCACGGTCTTCCTGGGCACCCGGGCCCGCGCCCCGCACGTGACCCCGGACGAGATCGAGCACGCGCTGTACGAGCAGAGGTCCCTGGCCCGGATCCTGGGCATGCGCAGGACCATGTTCGTCGTCCCGACCGAGACCGCCCCGGTCGTGCAGGCGGGCGCCGCGCGCGGTCTGGTCGCCGCCCAGCGCACGAGGACGGTCCGGATGCTGGAGGAAGCCGGGCTGACGCGCCGGGGAGACCGGTTCCTGGACCGGTGCTCGCAGGACGTCCTGGACGCCCTTCGCGAGATGGGGCCTTCCACGGCCCTGGCGCTGTCGAAGCGCGTACCCGACCTCGCTCTGCAGATGGAGGTGCACCGCGACGGTCGGCCGCAGGGCAGGACCGGCGTCTCGACCCGTGTGCTGTTCCTGCTAGCCGTGGAGGGACGGATCGTCCGGGCCCGGCCCAAGGGAGGGTGGACCTCCACGCAGTACCGCTGGGCGCTCGCAGAGGAGTGGCTGGGCACCGACCTGCACTCGTGGGAGACCGCACCCGCTCAGGCCGAGCTGGCGAGGCTGTGGCTGCGCGCGTTCGGACCCGGCTCCCGTGAGGACATGAGGTGGTGGACGGGCTGGACCGTCCGGGAGACGACGCGCGCCCTGGACGCCGTGGGAGCCATCGAGGTCGCGCTCAACGCAGGGAGCGGGTACGTGCTCCCCGACGACCTCGACCCGGTCGAACCCCCGCCGCCCCGCGTCGCCTTCCTACCCGCCCTCGATCCGACGGTCATGGGCTGGAAGGGCCGCGACTGGTACCTCTCCCACCGTGAGGCCCTGTTCGACCGCAACGGGAACGCGGGCCCGACCATCTGGTGGGACGGCCGGGTGGTCGGCGGGTGGGCGCAGCGAGCCGACGGACAGGTCGTCTGGCGCCTCCTGGAGGACGTCGGCCGCAGCGCCCACCGCGCGGTGGCCGAGGAGGCGTCCGCCCTCCGCGACTGGCTGGGGGACGTCCGGTTCGTGCCCAGGTTCCGGACCCCCCTAGAACGCGAGCTGTCGAGCGGGTGATCGGGGGAGCCCGGCCCGTACGTATCCTGGACGCATGATCTACCTCCGTTACCGCATGAAGCTCGCTCCCCGTGCCCGCCGGGACATGAAGGCGTTCTGGGCCTGGCTCTCGCAGCGCGAGAGCTGGTTCTACCGCGACCTCCCCATGGTGAAGGAGGTCCGCTGGTACTACAGCGTGGTCGGTGACGTCTACGTGCTCGAGAACTGGGCCGCCTTCGACGACGAGGCCGCGTTCGGCGAGTACCGCAAGGCGCTGGCGAACCTGAAGTCCGACGACGACTGGGAGTCGGAGCGGGTGACGCAGGACGAGTGGTGGGAGTTCCTGGACACGAAGCTGTTCACCGACCTCCCGGTCGAGGTGGGGTTCCGCAGGGAACGGTGAAGCTCGCCACGTCCGATCCCGAGATCGCGCGCTGCTACCCGGTGGTGGTGCAGCTCCGTCCCCACTTGAGCGAGGATGCGTTCGTCCCCACCGTACGGCGCCAACAGCTGGGCGGGTACGAGCTGGCGTTCGTCGAGGACGAGGGCGAGGTGGCCGCGGTGGCGGGTTTCCGGGTCCTCGACAACCTGTTCGCCGGCCGGATGCTGTACGTCGACGACCTCGTCACCGACGAGCGGCGACGGTCGAAGGGATTCGGCAAGGCGCTCTTCGACGACCTCGTCGAGCACGCGTGCGCGAACGGATGCCTGACGCTCGAGCTCGACTCCGGCGTGCAACGGTTCGACGCCCACCGTTTCTACCTGTCCAACCGGATGGCGATCACCTCCCATCACTTCCGGTTGAAGCTGTGAGCGTCCGGGTCGTCCGACTCGGCTCCCCGAGGGAGCCCGGCGAGGGCGTGAGGCTCGGCACCGTCCGGCGTCCGCCCCGCGGGGTGCGCAAGGAGGACTTCGCCCGGCTCGACTACTTCGACCTCTGGCTCCCGGAGCTCGCTCCGAGCGAGCCGCTGCGGGCGTGGATCATGTCCGAGCCGATCACCCCGAAGCGGTGGCAGGGCTACGCGCGTCGCTACCGGCGGGAGATGTCGTCCGGCACGCCGCGGCGCACCATCGAGCTGCTGGCCGTGCTGTCACACACGTCCGACTTCTCCGTGGGCTGCTACTGCGAGGACGCCTCCCACTGTCACCGGTCCCTGCTCGCCGCAGAGCTGAGGGAGGCGGGAGCCTCGATCGCTGAGGAGGCATGACGTCCGCCTCCCGATGGGCAGCCCGACCGTGGCTGGCTACTCCGGCGGTGCTTGCAGCCACGGCTCCACCAGCGCGGCTCCGGTGACGGCCGGACACTCGTCGCCGTTGGTCAGCGGGCCCTCCGGGGAGCCCCACCAGTTCTCCCGGGCGTCGAGCGTCAGCCGGACGTTGGGGTTCGTCGAGCTGGTGACCTGGACCGCCCTGCACGTAGTGCCGACGATCGAGTTCCCCCGGATCGGCACGATGTAGTCGGTCGGCTCGCTCTGTCCGTGCGACACCGACACGTAGGACCGCAACGCGTTCTCGTTGCCGGCCAGGCGGTTGCGCTCGAACACGATCCGCTCCCGGGCGACGATCGCGTCCCCGCCGTTGACCCCCAGGATCGCCCCCCACTTGTTGCCTTCGAACGTGTTCCCCCTCACCGTGCTCGAGAACCCGTTCAGCGTGAAGAACCCTCCCAACGAACCGGTGACGACGTTGTCCTCGACCAGCGCTCGGGTGGGGAGCGCCTTGTCGCCCACCTGCGTCGACTGAACGTCGATCCCGTAGCCGAGCACGCTGACGGTGTTCGCACGGATGACCGCGCTGGAGTCGCGGACATCGATCCCGAACCTGTGCGCCGCGATCGTGTTGCCCTCGATCAGCGCGTCCATGCCGCGGGTGAAGCTGATCGCCTGTATCCCGTGCGAGAAGGTGGAGTCCCTCACGACGGACCTCGCATGTCCGGGGGCCTCGCCGCCGACCACGTTCGCCCGCAGGATCGTGCTGTCGGAGATCAGGAGCCGGCCGCCGTAGCTGTAGACCATGTACCCCGTCGACGGGTCCTCGATGTCCACGGACCGGTGCGTGTCGAAGGTGACGCGCTCGGCGACGAGCGTGGCTCCCGGCATCACGAAGAGGTGGGGCCGGCAGAAGGCGACGGTGCCGCCCGTCGGACAGTGCCGCGGGGCATCAAGGAAGACCTTGGCGTCGCGGATGGTCAGCGTCGCGCCCGGAGCGACGACCAGGGGCTCGGTGAAGGTGTGCTCGCCTCCCTCGATCACGGTCGACGTAGCCGTGACGGCGGGGACCTGGGAGGCGGCAGGGAGCGTCGTGACGAGCGAGAGCACGATCCCCGCAGTGAGCGTCCCCAGCCTCATGCGGTGTGGTTCGCCGCAGACGGCCGCGATCCCTGCTCCCGCGACGCCGTCGATCCCCCGGTCGCGACTCGGACCGGCCCGATCCGGACCCGGCGCAACGATCCGCTACCCTCTGCTCACCAGCGACCATCCACATGAGCTTCAGGAGGGACCATGACGATGAGCGACCTTATCGCGTGCGCCGGCAGCTGGACAGGCACCTACCTGCTCCGCTTGAACCCCGACGACCCCGGCGTCACCTCCGAGACGACGGTGCACGTGGCTCCCGTGCTGAAGGAGCGGTTCGTGCGGCTCGACCAGACATGGGTCTGGGAGGGGCAACAGCAGGAAGGCACGATCCTCGTGGCCCACGACCCGCAGGCGTCAACGGTCGAGATGCACTGGGCGGACACCTGGCACAACGGACACGCGATCATGGTGCTCCGCGGGGGTCCGGACCTCGACGCCACCGGTTCCTACCCCGCCCCATCCGGCCCGGACTGGGGGTGGCGCATCCGGATCGGCGCCACCCCGGACCGCCTTTCCATCGAGATGTGGAACATCACTCCCGATGGACTCCAGGTCCCCGCCGTGGACGCCGATCTCTCGCCTTCGTGAGCCGTCCCGCTACCCCTGGCTGGGCAGGACGGCCAGAGGGTCGATCTCGATGAGGAACTCCGGACGCAGCAGCGCCTCGCACACGGCTCCCGTCGACGCGGGGTACGGCTCCCGGAGCAGCCGCTCCCTCACCCCGGCCACCTCGCGGTAGCGGTCCAGCCCGTCGGGGGTGACGTACTCGATGGTCTTCACGAGGTGCTGCGGTCCCCCGCCCGCCGCCTCGAGCACGCGCAGGATGTTCTCGTAGGTGTACTCGGCCTGCGCGGCCACGTCCCCGGCGTGCACCGCCCTCTCCGTCTCCGGGTCGAGGGCCGCCTGTCCGGACATGTACAGGACGTCGCCCGCCCGCACGGCCGGAGAGTAGGTGAGCTTGGAGTACCGGTCCCAGCCTGGGTTGACCGCGACCGGGTCGTGACGGGAGGCGACCACGTCGAGGGAGATCGACGCGTCCGGGTGCTGCAGCCGGGAGAGCAGGATCCCGGCCGCGGCCGGGTATACGGGTCCGAGCATCTCCTTGCGGACGCGCCCGGTCCGCTTGTACTCGCCGAGCGTGGCCGGGGTGGTGTAGTCCACCGTCTTCACGACGTTCGAGAGCGTCAGACCGACCGCACCCAGCATCTCTGCGGCCCGCGCGAAGACGGCCTCGCTCTGTGCGACGAGGTCTCCCGCGCCGGGGGCGGTGAGCGAGGACAGGTAGACGACGCCCTCCGTCGCGTGTCCTCCCTCGAACGGGCTGCCCGGCGGTCCGGCGGTCACCTCGATCTCGATGAGCGCCTGCGGCCGCAGCAGACGGTTCACGACGACCGTGCAGACGGCGGGTGCGTGGCCCCCGAAGGTCTCCGAGCGCACGCCCGCCGCGCCCTCGTACTGCTCGATCCCCTCCGCGGTCACGTACTCGACCACACGGTGCACGTCGGCGAACCCCAGCTCGGCCGCCTCGAGGATGGCGCCGATCTTCGCGTACGCCGTCCGGGACTGCTCCTCCATGCCGCCACGGACGACGATCCGTCCCGCCTCCGGGTCGTACTCGGACGCGGAGTGTCCGGAGAGCCATGCCCTCCCTCCCAGATCCAGCCCGAGGGAGAACGTGTAACGGGAGTAGTCGAACCAGGGGAAGCGCTGCGGACGGATGGCGATCACGGGGCCAGCACCTCCAGGATCGCCTTCTGCGAGCTGCGGGTCACCTCGGGGGGCACGAAGTGCGTCGGCGGCGACAGCTTCATCGCGTCCACCAGCCCCTCGTAGCGACCGAGCTTCTCCCTCACCTCCTCCGGGGTGCCGGACAGGGTGAGCGCATCGACCATCTCGTCCGGACAGGCCTCCACCATCCCCTGCTCGTCGCCGTTGCGGAACCGCTCCTGGATCCGCCGGGCCTCGGTCAGGAAACCGTGGAAGTCGAAGAAGTCCTCGTAGGTGCGGACGCTCGCGTAGAAGGCGACCAGGCCGGCCGCCCACCGCTTGGCCTGCCGGGAGTCGTCGTCTATGACGCAGCACGCCGAGGCGACCACGTCGAGCGCGTCGCGTGCGCGGCCGCCGCGCTCCAGGCCGGCGGACAGGTTCGGCACCAGCCGCTCGGACAGGTAGGACGGGGAGCCCAGCTCGTGGCCGATCCATCCGTCCCCCACCTCACCGGCCAGCTTCGTCATCACGTCGCCGACCGCGGCGATGTAGATCGGGACCGACTCCCGGACGGGTGGGAACGGGCGCTCGTAGCCGCGCAGCGCGATCCGCTCCCACTTGCCCTCGAACGAGATCGGCTCCCCGCGGTGCGCACCCGCCATCACGAGGCGGATCACCTCGATCGTCTCCCGCAGGTGCGGGGCGGCCTTGCCGAACCGGGCGTTGTGCCAGTCGACGTTCAGCCGCTGCACCCCGGATCCGAGGCCGAGCACGAACCGCCCCCCGGTCAGCTCGTCGAGGTCGAGGGCGGTCAGAGCGGTCGTCATCGGGCTGCGCACGAACCCGAGGGCGATCGCGGTCCCCACCCGGACCTTCGATGTCCGGGTGGCGATGGCGGCCGCGGGCACGAACGCGCTGCGGTGGAGCTCGCTCACCCAGACATCGGAGAAGCCGGCGTCCTCGGCCGCCCTCGCCGCGTCGGTCAGCTCCTGCAGGCTCTCGCCCCAGGGGGCGTATCCGATCCTCATGGCTGGGTCCTTTCGAACAGGTAGAGCGCGGCCGCCTCGACGAGGGTGTCGCCGCGCCCGTTCGTGCACGTCATCTCGATCGTCATCAGCCCGCGGGAGCCGCGGTCCTGCTTCTCGACGACGGTCAGCTCGACCCCCACCGTGTCGCCGGGCAGGGCGGGGGCGCGGAACCGGACCCGGTCGTACCCCACGAGCGCGACCGTGGTGCGGTCGAAGCGTCCGGTCTGCTCGGACAGGCCCCCCATCAGCAGCAGCAGGGCCGCGCCCGGGAGCGGACTGCGTCCGAACGGTGACGCGGCCGCGTACGCCTCGTCCACGAAGAGCGGGTGCGTGTAGCCACCCGTGGCCACCAGCTGGGAGACGAGCCCTTCGTCCACCTCTCGGGAGGGGGTGGAGAACGTGTCGCCCACGTCGAGCGCGTCGTAGGTGCCTGTCACGGTCGTGGCGTGGGAGCGGGCAACGTCTCTCCAGCGGTCGCGGTGTTCCATAATAAGGAACGCTGTTTCGTTTTCGCGACCACGGGGGTGCGATGGCGTTCCGGGCGCTCGCCCTGCAGACGACCTGCCGGTCGCTGGTCGGGGTCTCGGATGTGGACGAGGCGCGGGCGGCCATCCGGGCAGCGATCGAGCGCATCGGCTCCCAGGTGGCGGGGAGCCTGGCTTTCATCGGTCCGGACTGCCGGCTCGTCGTCCTGCCCGAGTACGTCCTGACCGGACACCCGCTGGGGGAGCCGATCGAGGTCTGGGCCGAGCGGGCGGCGATCGCGCCGGACGGCCCGGAGTACGAGACGCTCGGCGAGATCGCCCGGGGACACGGCGTCTACCTGGCCGGCAACGCCTACGAGACCGACCCCCACTTCCCGGGCTGGTACTTCCAGGCCTCGTTCGTGATCTCTCCCGGCGGAGAGGTCGTCCTGCGCTACCGGCGCCTCAACTCGATGTTCTCCCCCACCCCGCACGACGTGCTGGACCGCTACCTCGAGCACTACGACGACCTGTTCCCGGTCGCCCGGACGGAGATCGGGACGCTCGCCTGCATCGCGTCGGAGGAGATCCTCTTCCCAGAGGTCGCTCGGTGCCTGGCCATGAAGGGAGCCGAGGTCTTCCTGCACTCCACCTCGGAGATCGGATCCCCGCTCCCGACGCAGAAGGACGTGGCGAAGCGCGCCCGGGCGATCGAGAACCTGGCCTACGTGGTCTCGGCGAACACGGCCGGCATCGAGGGTTCGCCGATCCCCGCCGGGTCCACCGACGGCAAGTCGCAGGTGGTCGACTTCGAAGGGCGGGTGCTCGTCGAGGCCGGGCCCGGCGAGTCGATGGTCGCGAACGCGACGATCGAGCTCGACGCGCTGCGCGCGGCCCGTCGCCGTCCGGGCATGCAGAACCTCCTCGCCCGGAACCGGTTCGACCTCTACGCGCCGGAGTACGCACGCGGGTCCTTCCATGAGGCGAACGGGCTCGCGGGAGCCGAGCCCGACCGGGCCTACTTCATGCGCGCGCAGCGGCAGGTGATCGACCGCCTGGTCGAGCGCGGGGTGATCGGGTGAGCCGGACGATCGACGTGGTCAACCCGCGCACCGGACGGGTCGACCACCGCATCGCCGCCACCGACCCCGAGGTGCTGGGCACGCTGGCCGGGGAGATACGCGAGGAGCAGCGTCAGTGGGAGGCGTCCGGTCTGGACGCCCGCACCGGCACCCTGCTCGAGTGGGCGGACACGGTCCATGCCGCGCGGGCCGCGCTGGTCGAGGCGCTCGTCGCCGATACCGGACGCCTGGCCGAGTCCCACATGGAGGTGGACGCGGTCGTCGGCTCCCTGCGGCGCTGGGCGGCCGGCGCCGCGGATGCGCTCGGCTCCCCCGAGCGCCGGGCGGCTTCGGTCCCGGGCGTGGCCGTCGAGCAGGCGGTCCGTCCCTACCCCCTGGTCGGCGTCATCAGCCCGTGGAACTTCCCGTTGCTTCTGTCCACGATCGACGCCATCCCCGCGCTGGTCGCCGGGTGCGCGGTGATCGTGAAGCCGAGCGAGATCGCACCGCGGTTCGTGGAGCCCCTGCGGGAGACGGTCCCGGACGCGCTCCCGCTCGCGCTCGTCACCGGGGATAGCGAGACGGGCGCCGCGCTGGTCGAGACGGTGGACGCGATCTGCTTCACCGGGAGCGTGGCGACCGGACGGAAGGTGGCCGAGCAGGCGGCCCGCCGGTTCATCCCGGCCTTCTGCGAGCTGGGCGGGAAGGACCCGGCCGTGGTGCTGTCCTCGGCCGACCTGGACCGCGCCACCTCGGCGGTCCTGTGGGGGGCGACCGCGAACGCCGGACAGTCCTGCCAGTCGATCGAGCGCGTCTACGTCGCCGCCGACGTCTTCGAGGAGTTCGTGGACCGGCTCGTGGCGAAGGCGGCCGCGGTCCAGCTCGCCGTCCCGGAGCCTACGTCCGGACAGATCGGCCCGATCATCGCCCCCCGCCAGGTGGCGGTGATCGAGGACCACCTCCGCGACGCCGTGGACAAGGGAGCCCGGGTCCTGAGCGGGGGCGAGGTGGAGCGGGTGGACGGAGGGGCCTACGTCCGGCCGACCGTGCTCACGGAGGTCGACCACTCCATGAGGGTGATGACCGAGGAAACGTTCGGACCTCTCGTCCCCGTCATGGCGTTCGGCTCGCCGGACGAAGCGGTCCGCCTGGCCAACGACACCCACTACGGCCTGAGCGCGGCCGTCTTCGGAGCCGAGGACGAGGCGGTCCAGCTCGCCTCCCGGCTCGAGGCCGGCGCGGTCAGCATCAACGACGCGTCGCTGACCGCGCTCGTGCACGACGGGGAGAAGAACTCGTTCAAGATGTCCGGGCTCGGGGGGTCGCGGATGGGAGCCGCGTCCATCCGCCGTTTCGTGCGGCGCCAGGCCCTGCTGGTGTCGGAGCGTACGGACCCCGACCCCTGGTGGTACCCGCACCTGAGGGGTTGAGCCGGCTCCCGTGACGCGGGAGCCGCACACGTCCGTCCGCCCCGCCTCCCCGCTCCCACGTGTGCGTAGGACGTGTCGCCCGTGGCACCGAACGCGCACGACTGGCACCCAGACAGGGACCCGGCCTCCACGTGTGCGCAGGACGGGTCACACGCGAGACGGACGGCGGCCTGCCCGCCCGTTGACCCTTCGCCTGCCGCTCTGGAACAATGTTCCGTACACCGGAACGGGGAGGTGCAGTGCAGACGACGAACATCCGCCAGGAGATGCCTCTGCTCGCGCGCCACGAGGGCATCTGGGAGGGCACCTACACGTTCGTCGACCGTGAGGCGAAGGTGATCGACCGCCACGCGTCCCGCCTCACGTGCTCCTTCCCCGAAGACCCGTCCACCCCGTACCACCAGACGAACGAGTACACGTGGGAGGACGGGCGGACCGAGCGCATCGAGTTCCCCGCCACCTACGCCGACGGGAGGCTCCACTTCGACACGGAGCGCATCGACGGCGTGTGCTGGGAGGTGGACGACCACTGCATCGTCCTGCACTGGGTCTACAAGGCGGACCGTTCGGTCACCCTCTACGAGCTGATCCACCTCGACGACTCTGGGAACAACCGCTCCCGCACGTGGCACTGGTTCAAGGACGGCGTCTGCTTCCAGCGGACGTTGATCGACGAGCACCGCGTGAGCTGACGTGCCGACGCCGCCCCCGCTCGACCTGAGCGACCCGGCCGCGAGCATGCGGGCTCTGATCAAGGCCCGCGCCTCCCTGGACGGTTCGGACACGGTGACCTGGTTCACCGGCAACGTCCACGCCTGGCCCCCGGAACGTCCCGGACCGCCGCTGTTGGGGATAGAGGGGTACAACATCGCCCGGGCCGTCGAGACCGAGGGGGGCTGGGACCTGCTCACACGGGAGGCCGTCTTCTACCTAGACCCCTTCCGGCGGGAGCCGATCGACGAGTGGGCGAACCCGTTCACGGGGGAGACCGTAGAGGTCGTCCACATCTTCAACGACCCGGTGAACCAGCGGTTCCGCCTCCAGGGCCCGCACGGTCCGTGGCGCCTCCCCGTCACCGGGATGGGCGACGACCTCTACTTCAACGTCGACGTCCTGCTCGCGTACCCGTCCCCGCTCCCGCGAGCCGAGTTCCCGGAGCACTCGGGCGACGACACGTACCGCGCGGCCGAGCTCTTCCAGTTCTTCTGCAAGACGTCCGAGATCGCCGACGAGGCGAACGTGAACGCGTCTTGCAACGTGTCCTGGACGCGGCTCGGGCCGTGGCTCCCGTGGATGCGGATGTCCGACCGGCCCGGGATGCTCGTCTACCACTGCCGGGGCAAGAAGCTGGAGGGGGGGTACGGCGCGCTGCCCGACTGGATCCGCGAGCGCATCGACCGGGACGCCCCGACGTACCGGGAGGCGCCCCGGGAGCTCACCGAGCCCAACGAGACGAGCTGGACGTACTTCCGCAAGCTTCTCGCATCACGGGCGTAACGGACCGCTACACTGGCGGTCGGATGCCCAAGATCTCTGCGGCGACCCTTCACGAGCATCGGGCGGAGACGATCGACCGACTGCTCGACGCGTGGGGGGAGCTGGTGATGACCCGCGGGTACGAGGGGCTCTCGCTGGCGGACGTGGCCGCGAAGGCCGGGCTCGCCCGGACCGCCATCTACAACTACTTCCCGGACCGGGAGGCCTTGCTGTTCGCCTGGACCCATCGCGAGGTCCAGCGGACGATGGAGTCGTTCGAGCGGGAGCTGCAGGACGCGGACTCGGTCTCTGACAAGCTCCGCGCGTTCGTCCGTCTGCAGCTGGAGGCGTTCGCCGCCCGCCACCTGCCGCCCGGACAGGAGGTCATGCAGTTCCTGCGGCCGGAGACGTACAGCCGCTTCCACGAGCACATCGAGCCCGTGGAGCGGGTGCTGACCGGGATCCTGCAGGAGGGGTTCTCCAGCGGCGAGTTCAAGGGCGGCGCACCGGAGGAGATGGGCCCGATGGTGATGGCCTGCGTGGGAGCCGAGCGCATCCCGATCGCCCAAGGCACCCACGATGTCGGCGACGCGGCCGAGAGGGTCTCCTCGTTCCTTCTCCGCGCCCTCGGCGCTCCCGCGTAACCGGCCTCCCCGGTTCGTGACATAATGTCGCGAAACACGGGAGCAGGGGGTCGGTCATGGGGGCTCTGCGAGACAAGGTGATCGTTGTCACCGGCGCCAGCCGGGGACTCGGCGAGGCGATGGCGTTGGGTTTCGCGAGCGAGAACGCCACGCTCGTCCTGGCTGCCCGAACGGTTCCCGACCTCGAGCGCGTCGCGGACGCGTGCCGGGAGGCGGGCGCGGGGGACGTGAAGGTGGTGCCGACCGACATCACCTCCGAGGAGCAGGTCCAGCACCTCGTGGACGAGACCCTGTCCGCGTTCGGACGGATCGACACCTTCGTCGCGAACGCGGGCGCCTCCTACCTGACCTGGACCGAGGAGCGCTTCGGACACCTCACCACCTACCCGCGCGAGATCGTCGAGCGGTTGTTCGAGCTGAACACCATCGGGACGTGGTTGTGCATGAAGGCGGCCCTCCCGGCCATGAAGGAGGGATCGAGCTTCATCAACGTGGGTTCGGAGACAGGACGCCTGGCCATGGCCGGCATGGGGTTCTACGCCGTGAGCAAGGCGACGATCGACACGATGACGACGATCGCCTCGAAGGAGATGGCCGATCAGGGCGTGCGCGTGAACTGCCTCACCCCCGGGGGCATGGTCGACACCCATCTGTTCGGCCCGAACAAGATGCCGCCGCAGATGCGGGAGCGCGTCCCCCATCAACCTCCCGACGTGATCGTCCCGGCCGCGATCTGGCTCGCCTCGGACGACTCGCGCGACGTCAACGGAGCGTTCGTCGTCGGCCGCGAGTTCAACAGCCGACCGGTCGAGGAGACCCGGGCCGCGCTCGTCACCAGCTGACGATGATCAGGCGCGGCGGCGCGCAGCTCAACATCGCGGACGGCATCCGCGAGTTCGCGGTCGCCACGCCGGGCGCGACGGCCGTGGTCGACGGAGACCGCGCCCTCACCTACGCGGCGCTGGACGAGAGAGCCCGCCGTCTCGGCAACCACCTGCTGGGAGCCGGGCTGTCCGCCGGCTCCCGCGTGGCGGTCGTGCTGGGCAACCGTCTCGAGTACCCCGAGGTGGCGGCCGGGATCGCCCGGGTCGGGATGGTCATGGTCCCCGTCAACCCGCGCCTGACCGCTCCCGAGGTCGAGTACATCGTCGGACACTCCGAGGCGCAGGCCCTGGTCGTCGACGAGGCGCTCTCCGCGATAGCGGCCGACGCCTCGGCAGGCAAGCACGTGCTGTCGATCGACGGCACGTCGCTCGGGCCGTCCTACGAGGACGCGCTGGGCGACGCGTCAGCGAACGATGCCGGGATCGAGACCGAAGAGACCGACCCCTTCTGCGTCGCCTACACCTCGGGGACGACCGGGAAGCCCAAGGGGGTGGTGATCAGCCACCGCTCCCGGTCGCTCACCTTCTACTGCACGGCGCTCGAGTGGGGGCTCGGACCGGGGCGCCCCACGATCGCGGTCGCCCCCATGTACCACGGAGCCGGGTTCGCCTTCGGGTACGGCGCCCTGCACACGGGAGGCGAGCTGTGGATGCTGCGCTCGTTCGACCCGGAGGCGTTCCTGCACATGGCGGCCGGGAGCCGGGCCCAGTCGGTCTTCCTGGTCCCCACGCACGCGCAGATGATCCGCGCCCACGCCGAGCAGCCCCCCAGGCTCCCGGACCTGCGGACGCTCTACTTCAACGCCGCCCCCATGCCCCACCCCTTGAAGCTGTGGGTGTCCGAAGCCTTCCCGGGGGTCGGCCTGCACGAGCTGTACGGCTCGACCGAGGCGGGGATCGTCTCGAACTGCCGGCCCGCCGATGTCCTGCGGAAGCCGGGTTCGGTCGGCCCCCCCTGGTACATGACCGAGATCAGGGTGGTCGACCCGGACGGCAACCTGCTGTCCGCTCCTTGCACGGGCGAGCTGTACAGCCGGTCCCCGTTCCTCATGAACGGCTACCTGCACGACCCGGACGCCACCGAGGCCTGCACGACCCCGGACGGCTTCCTCACCTCCGGCGACGTCGTGAACCTCGACGAGGACGGCTACATCTACATCGTCGACCGCACGAAGGACATGATCATCACGGGCGGGGTGAACGTCTACCCGCGCGAGGTCGAGGACGTCCTGTTCCGGCACCCCCACGTGAGGGACTGCGCGGTGGTCGGGCTCCCATCCGAGACGTGGGGCGAGGAGGTGACGGCGTTCGTGGTCGCGCCCGATGCCGACCCCGCCGACCTGGACCGGCACTGCCGCGGGACGCTCGCCGGCTTCAAGGTCCCCCGCCGCTACGAGATGGTCGACGCCCTACCGCGCAACGCAGCCGGGAAGATCCTGAAGCGGGAGCTGCGGGAGCGTCAGAGCGAGCGGACGGAGACCCCGCGCACCGAGTAGGCGTTCGGGTCGACCGCAGGCTCCCCGACCACCTTCACCCCGCCGACCGTGTACCAGACGTGCCCCTCGGCGGGGGTCGTCCGGCGCGTGCTGGCCGAGATCGACGGTGGGAACAGGCCCACCGTGTCCGGCAGGATCGGGTTGTTGATCGAGGACATGCTGACGTGGACGCCGCAATCGTCCCCCGGGTCGACCGTGCGCAAGCCGGCCCCGAACAGGAACGGGTCGAACGACGGGTCGACGTCGCGGCGGTCGCAGAGGACCTCGCCGCCACGCGTAACGAGGAGGCGACGGAAGACCTCTCCCTCGGCGACCCCGCTCGCGCAGGCGTCGTACGGCGTCGTCTCCCACATCGCGACCTTCACGTCGCCGAGGGTGGCGTGCGCCTCGTTGACCGTCGCCACCCGGGCCCCCGGTGTGCACGACGACGCCGGTGAGGACGGGGCGAGCACGGCCACGGATGAGACGAGCGAGATGAGCAGCAGCCGGCGCACGATGTTCATCGGTTGCGGATGTCGGGGTCCTGCCCCGGGTCGCCCACCTTGTTGCCCAGCACGCTCACGCAACCACCTTGCTTGCCGCTCGCGAACACGTTGACGTTCGCGTTCACGTCGCCGTCGACCGGGACACCGAGGGCGCCCGGGAAGAGTCCGGCCTGGACGTACCCACCCTGGTTCGTGTACCCGGTGCCTCCGCCGTCGTAGTAGCCGCCTCCGACGACCTCGACGTACCAGCCTTGGCCGCGGACCACGTAGTGCCCGGTGTGGTTGTGCACGTAGACGACGCCGTGGTTCTGGTCGAGCTCGGGCGAGGAGTGGTCCCAGCTGCGGCGGTTGCCGTCCGGGTCGTGACCGTGCCTGTACCAGGTGTCGCAGCGTTCGGCTCCCGCGGCGGGGGCGAGCGCGATCCCGAGCGACAGGACGAGTCCGGTGGTGGTGGCGAGTGTCCGGCGACCGAGCTGCATCGTTGCCATCTCCCTTCGACGCTTGTGGTGCGGTTATTCGACCCGGCGCGCGGGCTTCCTGCTGGGCGTCTTCCCTCTGGAGCCGGAGCCCTTCGCCGCAGCGGCCTTCTGCCGTCGCGGCGTCGAAGGACGTCCGTTCGCGCTCGCCGCCTCCACGGGCACGGGCTCGACCGGGGCGGGCACGGCCACCGGGGCGGCGATCGTTGCCTCCTCGAGCCCGGCCTCCTGCGCGAACCGGCGCGGATCGATCCCGCTCAGCAGCGGTATGCAGCAGGCGAGACCGACGGCCTCGATCGCGAAGACGGTGGCATACCCGCCGGGGACGCTGTCCAGGACGCGGTGGGCGACCTCGAAGATGAGCCCGCCTCCGGCCACGGCCGCCCCGTCCGCCAGTGAATGGGCCATCGTCCAGGCCCCCATGAACAGCGCCGTCCGCTTGGCGTCCGCCATGCCCATCATCAGCGCGAGCGCGGCGACGTTGAAGAGACCCATGGCCACCCCGATGCCGAAGATCGAGATCCAGCTCGGCGGAGCGCTCGCGGTGGCCGCGGCGAAGGTGAGGAAGGCGAACGAGAAGACCGAGCCCACCAGACCGATCCGGGCGAGCCGCATGTACCCCCACCGCTCCGCGACCGGCCGACCCCCGATCCACATGCCGAGCAGGATGCCGGCGGTCATCATCCCGTTGAACGCGCTCGTCTGGCGGACGTTGAGGCCGAGCACCTCGCCGCCGAAGGGCTCCAGGACGGCCTGCTGCAGGAACAGGAAGAGGGTGGCAGCGATCATGAAGACGAAGAACCGCCGGGCCTGCGACATGCGGGCTATCGAGCCGACCGCGTCTCGGAACCGGACGTGCCCGGCGGGGTCGGGCTCGTACGGACCCCGCTCGAGCGCCTTGCGCTCCTGACCCCAGACGGCGACCGAGGTGAACGCCACGATGAGCACCCCGGCCAGCGCGAAGAGCGTCTTGATCCCCGACGCGTCGTCGTCGAGCACGCTCCCGGTGAGCGCGACGCCGGCGAAGATCCCGGCCATCAGCTCGAAGTACACGATCGAGGCAGCGTGTCCTCGCTCGGCGGGCGGCACCATATCGGCCAGCAGCGCGAAGTAGACCGAACCCGCCCCGTACATCCCGACCCCCATGACCGTGAACAACAGGACGCCGACCAGGACGGAGAACGGGGTTATGCCCCGCTGGAGCATGTCCCCGACGTAGGGGGCCAGCGCCACGGCGAACCCGGCCAGGCAGGCTCCCCCGACGATGTAGGGTCCGCGGCGACGCCCGAGGATCGGGCGGTGGTCGGACATGTGTCCGATCGGCAGCGCGATCGGCGCAGCCAGGTTGTACGAGGCGAGGACGGCCGCGACCACGAGCAGGCTGATGCCCAGCTCCACCTTCATCACCCGGTTCAGGACGCCGAGAATCAGCACGGCGGACATCCCGGCCGCGAACTCGCGCAGCCCGAGCCGCATGAGCGTCCAGGTGGAGACGGTCCGCTTCACCGGGGGGGCGGGGGGCTCGGCGTCGGACGCCACCCGGGCCAGCGCGTCCTTGAACCCTTCGTCGGCCGGGTTGCGCACGCGCAGCCGGGCGGCGGCGTGTCCCCCGAGCATCTCCTCCGGGGAGCCCGTCCCGATGACCTGGCCCGCGTTGAGGACGACGACCTCGTCGGCCACCCGTCTCAACAAGCCCGTGTCGTGCTCCACGATCAGGATCGACCCGCCCGTCTCGTCGCGCCAGCGCAGCAGGATGGCCGCCAGCTCGTCCACCTCGGAGGGAGCCAGCCCGGAGGCGGGCTCATCCAGGATGAGCAGCCTCGGCTCCCGGGCGGCGGCCACGGCCAGGTCGAGGATGCGCCGCATCCCGGTGGAGAGCTCGGCCACGAAGGTCGTGGCGTGGACCCGGAGCCCGAACCGCCCCATGAGCCGGTCCGCCGCCCCCCTGTCCCCCGTGGCCAGCACGGCCACCTCGGAGACCGTGAGCGTCTCCGGCAGCGGGGAGCCCTGGAACACGCGGCCCACGTCGCGCGGGGGCGCGGTGCCCACCCGGCGGGTGACCGGCCGTCCGTCCACGAGCACCTCGCCGGCGGTGGATGCGATCTCGCCGCATACGGCGTCGAGCAGGGTCGTCTTGCCCGCTCCGTTGGCGCCGACCAGGGCGCAGACCCGGCCCGGCGCTATCTCGAGGGTGACCCCGTCGAGCAGGCGCGCGTCGCCGATCTCGACGACGACTTCGCGCAGCTCGAGCACGCTCATCCGCTGACCCCGGCTAGGAAGGTGGCGGGCAGGAGGTCCGACCTCCGCTCCAGCAGGGCCAGCGGGTCGTCGAAGTCGCGGACCACGCCCTGCGCGACGAGGGCGGCCCGGTCCGAACGCGGCAGGAGCGCGGGCAGGTCGTGGTCCACCACGACGACCGCGACCCCGTCGTCGGCCAGCATCCGCAGCATGTCCAGGACGGCGTGGCGCGCCTCGACGTCCAGACCGAGCGTGAGCTCGTCGGCCAGCAGGGCGACCGGCCGCCGGTACAGGGTCTGCGCGACGGCGAGGAGGCGCTGCTCCCCCCCGCTGAGCACGCCCACCTTGGACGAGCGCCGATGCGCCAGGGCCGGGACGAGATCGAGCACGGCATCGGTCGCTGCTGAGAACGAGCTGCCGGTCGGATGGGTGCGGAAGGCGGCGACCCTCAGGTTCTCGAGCACGGTGAGATCGGGGAAGACGGGTCGGGCTCCCGAGACGAAGGCCAGGCCCACGCCGGCCCGTTCCTCGGGGCGCAGGGTCGTGACGTCCTCACCCGCCACGAGAACCCGTCCGGAGTCGGAGACGATCAGGCCGGCGGCCAGCCGCAGGAGCGTCGACTTGCCCGCCCCGTTGCCCCCGACGAGCGCGACCAGCTCACCCGACGAGGCGGTGAGCGTGGCCGACCTCAGGATCGTGGTCAGACCGAAGGTCGCGCCGACCCCGTCCAGGACGAGGGCGGGGCAGGGCTCTCCGTCCTCGACCACGGGGCCGGCCGCGGGCCGGGCCGCGGTCCGGGCGCGCATGCGGCGGCGGTCGTGCGGCAGGGCGCGGTGCGTCCGGACGAGCCAGAAGACGGCCAGGGCCGCGTAGACGACGGTCCAGCCCGCGGCCCGGCGCATCCCGCTGCCTGCGGCGACGAGTCCGAGGTGGCCGGCCGGGATCGTCCCGAGCAGGGCTCCCATCACGACCACGCCCGACGCGGCGGACCGCACCCCCGGGACGCAGGCCGACGCGGCGAGCCGGGCCGCCTGTCCGGACAGCCACCCCCCGAGCACCGCGACAGCGATCAGCCCTAGGGCGCCCGCCTCCGGGTCGCCAGTCACGGCGACGGCGAGCGCGAGCGCCCCGATGCCGGACGCGGCGAGCAGTCCCGCCCCGACCCTGGACGGGCCGGGGAACAGGATCGGGGAGAGCCTCCAGCCGACCACCGCGGAGCCGACGGCGAGCACGGCACCAGCCACGACGGCCCACGGCCGGGCCGCGGAGGGGAGCCCGAGGTAGGCCCCCCATGCGGCGGGGAGCCCGAAGACGGCCGCCCAGGCGGGGGCCGATCCCAGCGCAGCGGCGGTGGCCGCGGCCCGCACGGACGGCGCGGCGGCCGCCTCCCTCGTGTCACTGCCCGCGATGCGGGGTCCGGTGCCGTCGGTGGGGCCGGCTCCCGCGAAGGCGCGCGGACCGGACCGGGCCAGCCCCGACGCCCGCTCCTTCACCGGCGCGAGCACGACGTCGTCGCCCACGATCAGCCGGACGCACCGGAACCGGGCCGCCTCGATCAGCCTGCTGAGCCCGGCCGGCATGAACAGCACCACCACCAGCACGCCGGCCCCGGAGGCGAGCATCGCCCAGGGCCCGGGCAGGGCGAACCGGGCGATCTGGAGGACGGCCGCGCCGAGCAGGGCGCCGGCCGGGGAGCCGAGCCCGCCCACGACGGCCATCGCGAGCAGCTCCAGCGAACGGCCCGGGTCGAAAGCGCCGGGGGCTATCCCCGCCGGTGTGGAAGCGAGGTAGAGCGTGCCGGCCAGACCGGCCAGTCCCCCCGAGATCGCGAGCGAGAGCACCCGCGACGTGGTGGGGTCCGATCCGAGCCAGGGGGCGCGCTGGGGGTCGTCGCGGGCCGCCACCATGCGGGCGCCGAGCACCGACGCTCGCAGTCGGGAGAGCGCGATCGCGGCGACGACGCAGATGCCTCCGCCCACCGCTCCCACGACCCCGGGGTCGGTGGGCACGGTTCCCCCTCCCACCCTGAGCAGGGCGACGGGGGCGGCGGCGGCCGCGGCGAGGCCCAGGACGGCGAAGGACAGCCCGGACTGCCGGCGCGATGCCAGCGCAAGGACCGCTCCCGACCCGGCGAGCACGATCCCGCCCAGCGCGCACTTCAGAGCCCACGGACCCGGCGTCAACGCCGCGACGGCCGCGCCGAGGCCGGCCAGCCCCCAGTGTCCGAGCGGCACCTCGCCCGCGAACATCCAGGCGGCCGCGACCGCCAGGGCTCCCAGGGCGAGCGCGGCCGAGGTCGCGTACAGGACGTCCTGGCTGGGTGAGAGGAAGACGGGAACGAGCGCGGCACCGGCCACGGCGAGCCCGGCTCCCAGGCCGGCCGCTGTCCTGATCGGGAAGGACGTGGAGATCGCGTGCGGGAGGGGCCGCGGCGTGGTGGCCGCCTCCCACGAGGAGGCCCGTCCGGCCGCGGCCTCGCGTCCGAAGCGTCGGCGCTGCAACGCCACCGCGCCCAGGACGGAGAGGGCGAGGAAGAGGTCGGCCAGTCCCGCGGTGGGGGCCCACCACAGGCAGGCCTGGTAGGCCACGCCGAGCCCGAGCGCGGCCGCTACGGCACCGGGCAGGCTGCGCAGCCCGGCCAGGACGGCTGGGGTCAGCGCCAGGAGCAGGACGGTGGCCCCCATCCCCGCGTCCAGGCTGAACCCGAGGACGGGGATGGCGAGGATGCCGCTGAAGGCGGAGACGACGCCGGCGATCGCCCAGACCACCGCACGGACGACGTTGGCCGGGATGCCGAGGGCCCGGGCCCGCTCCGCGTCCTGGCCCAGCGCGCAGGCGGCGAGGCCGAACCGGCTCCGGTGGAGGAAGTGATAGAGCCCGAAGAACGCGAGCGGCATGCAGATCAGGGCGAGCAGGTGTGGCCCGAGGAGGCGGACGGGGAACAGTTCGATCGAGATCCCGAGTTCCACCGTGTAGGTGGGGAGCCGCCCGCCGAAGATGAACGGGAGGGCGGCCTGGACGGCTCC
The DNA here is from genome assembly GCA_035540895.1 of Actinomycetota bacterium. Taxonomy (NCBI): domain Bacteria; kingdom Bacillati; phylum Actinomycetota; species Actinomycetota bacterium. Next base: position 23,049 of record DATLFR010000057.1, read on the forward strand.
GAAGATCTGGGCGAGCCCGACCGTGGCCACGAGCAGGACGACCCGGGGGACGTCCTGGAGCCGGACCAGCACGGCTCGCTCCGCCAGCAGGCCGAGGACGCCTCCGAGCGCGAGCCCGATCGGGAGCGCCCACCAGAAGCCCCAGCCCGCGGACGCGACGAGCATCCCGACCAGCACGCCCGAGACCAGGCCTAGAGCCGGCTGGGCCAGGTTCACGACCCGGGTCGTGCGCCACAGCATGACGATGCCGAGGCTGTTGAACGCGGCCAGGGATCCCTGGACGAGCCCGAGCGCGATGATCCCTACGGGGAGCCTGGACATGTATGCGTCGTGGAGGTCCTAGAAGCGCGTGTCGGCCGAGTACCGTCTCGGGTCCGGGAACTGGTAGGCCCCGGGGGCGGCGGACCCGGGGTTGCGCGCGGAGGCCGACCACTGGATGCGGGTCACGTCCCCGATGAAGGCCCGGTCAGGCGAACCCATCTCGAGGAGCAGGCTCGACTGGTTGTCGGTCCTGCCCCTCGTGGCGCTGTAGCGGTACGGCTGCATGGCGCCGAGCCCCGCTTTGAAGGTGTCCGGTGTCAGGTTGGGTCCGGCGTTGGAGATCCCGAAGACGGCCTGGGCGAGCGCCGCGTAGACGAGCGAGGCGGCCGACGGGACGTCGCGGTCCCCGGTCGCCTCGACGTAAGCCTTGTACCACTCCGCGTTGCGGGCGGCGTCGTCGTTCGTCAGGTCCGGGGTGAACTCGGCGTCGTAGCAGGTGAGGCCCGAGGCGCGCGCCCACTGCACCGCGTTGTACAGCCGGACCATCGCCGTCGTGTCCTGTCCGGAGCAGGGCCAGACGAAGTAGTCCGGGCTGAACCCGTTCGTCTGCGCGGCGTGGGTGAAGTTCATCGGGGCGCCGGCGTCCGGCATGATGATCGTGTTCACACCCTCCTCGCGCATCCTCGCCACCACCCCCGGCGCCTGCTGCTGAGACGTGGCGAGGTCGGAGGCGAGCGATCGGACGGCGCGGGGCGGAACGTTCAGCCCGGCTGCGCGGAGCCGTTCGACCATCTTGGGGGCGGAGTCGACCAGCCCGGGGTACTCCACGTAGATGACGCCGTAGACCCGCGGCTCGGTGTTGTTGTACTTCGTGTTCGCTGCATGCCAGGTCAGGTAGGAGGTGGAGGCCTGCACCTGCCGCTCCCAGGGCAGGCCGGACGGTACGCAGTAGCCGTTCGTCCGCTGGGAGAGCGACCCGCCGAGGTCGTACGTGCTCAGGTTGAAGATCCCGGCCTGGGCGAGCCGGGGGCAGATGTAGGAGGAGATCGACCCGTGGGCGGCGATCGCCGCGAACGGCTTCACCTCCTTCGCGATCTTCTCGGCCGTGAACGCGTAGCTGTCGGGGTACTGCCCGGCCTCGAGCACGACGCCGCGGATCTTCCGGCCGTGGAGCTTGATCGGGTGACCCATGAAGCGGGTGCCGTCGTTGTCGTGCGAGTTGATGTACTTGACCAGTCCCATGAAGGCCTTGCCCTCGTCGACGTTGCCGTCGTGCCCGCTGCCCTTCAGGTACGGGCTGGTCATGGTCCGGTCGCCCTTCCAGTAGTAGGTCAGGACGATCTCGTTGGAGGCGTTGATCCCCGGGACCTGTGGGCCGTCCACGCGCCGGCCCGTCTCGGTCGCGGAGACCGCACCCCCGGCCACGGACCCCCGGCCGGACCCCGGACCCGAGAGAGGGTCGGCGGTCGGGTCCGCCGGGTTGGTCCCGTCCGCGAGCAGTCCGTCGGCGCGGGATGAGGTCGAGCCGCCTCGCGACGTCGACGCCGCCTCGTCGACCACGACCCGCTTCGCCGCGGTCAGGGAGGCCAGGGAGACGACGACGGTGGCGACGGCGAGCAGCGCGCGGTAGTTCGGGTTCGACGACGTCCCCAGAGGCTCAGTCAAGCGCAACCGCTCGCCTTCCCGCTTCGCCGGCGCATCCTCTCCATGATGCCGCCCGACGCCCTTCCCGTCAGCGTACCTTCACGACATCGCGTCGTCAAGATAACGACGTCGCGTCACGAAGAACCCGTTCCTGCTCCACCCTCTTCTTCAACGCCCGGGGAGCTCCTGCCGATCAGTCGCCTCGCGGCGCGCACGACGGGCTCGTCGACCATCCGGCCCTCGTCGTCCACGCACACCCCGCCTCCCGCCGCGTGGAACAGCTCGACGAGACGGCGCGCCCGGGCGAGCTCGTCCGGGGAGGGCGTGAACGCCTCGTGGATCGGCTGCACCTGAGCCGGGTGGATCGCGGACCGGGCGCCGAAACCCATCCGGCGGAGCTCCAGCGTGCTCGCCCGCAGCGCATCGAGGTCGCGGAAGTCGGTCGATACCGGCGCGATGGGCGCGTCGAGGCCGGCGGCGGCGGATGCGAGGACGACCTGCGCCCGGTGGTACGCGAACTCCGGCTCCCCCGGCGAAGGCTCCACACCCAGCTCGACGGCCAGGTCCGCCTCCCCGATGGCGAGCCGCACCACCCCCGGACAGGACGCTATCCCGACCGCGTCCACCAGTCCGGCCGCCGTCTCGATGAGGGCGATCACGGACAGCTCCCTCACCTGCTCCACCGACGCGCGGGACGCCTTCGGCACCATCACCCCGTCCGAGCCGAGTCCGGCGATCGCGGACAGGTCGTCCGACATCGTGGGCCCCGAGTTCACGCGCACCCACACGGGGGGGCCGTCCGCACCACGGGAGCCCAGCCAGTCGCGGACGGTCCGACGGGCGAGCTCCTTGTTCTCGGGGGCGACCGCGTCCTCCAGGTCGACGATGAGCGCATCCGCCCCGCGGCCGGCGGCCTTGGCCAGCTTCTCCGGCTGGTCGCCCGGCACGTACAGATAGGAGCGCGCGCTCAACGCTCCCCCCTCCGCAGCCCCTTGGCGATGACGGTGCGCAGGATGTCGTTGGTCCCCTCGCCGATGGCCATGAGCGGGGCGTCGCGGTAGAGGCGCTCGATGTCGAGCTCGGTGGAATACCCGTACCCGCCGTGGATGCGCATCGACTCGAGCGAGGCCTTGATCGCCACCTCGGACGCGAACAGCTTGGCCATCCCGGCCTCCATGTCCGCCCGCTTGCCCGAGTCCGATCGTGACGCAGCCCACCAGGTGAGCAGGCGGGCCGCCTGCACCTCGGTGGCCATATCCGCGAGCTTGAGCTGGATGGCCTGGAAATCGGCGATCGGACGTCCGAACGCCTGGCGCTGCTCGGAGTAGGACAGGGCGGCGTCCAGGGCGGCCTGGGCGATCCCGACCGCGCGGGCCGCGATGTTGATCCGTCCGACCTCGAGTCCGGACAGCACCTGCTGCAGGCCCCGCCCCTCGACGCCACCCAGCAGGTGGTCGGCGGGGACGCGGACGTCGTCCAACACCACCTCGCACGACTCGGTCCCCTTGTAGCCGAGCTTCCCGATGTCGCGGGAGACCTCGACGCCGGGTGCGTCCATGTCCACGATCAGCACGCTCATCCCGCGGTGGGGCGGGTCGGCGGTGGGGTCGGTCTTCACGAGCACGGGCAGGATCGCCGCGTGGCGGGCGTTGGTGATCCAGGTCTTCGTCCCGCGCACGACGTAGTGGTCGCCGTCGCGGGTCGCGCGGGTCGTGATGCCCTGCAGGTCGCTGCCGGCTCCCGGCTCGGTCAGCCCGATCCCCGTGCGCATCTCGCCCGTGGCGAGCTTCGGGAGCCAACGCTGCTTCTGCTCCTCGGTGCCGTGGTGGTCGATCGTCCAGCACGCGAGCGAGTGGCTCCCGATCGTGCCGGCCACCCCCATCCAGGCCTTCGAGATCTCCTCGAAGACGAGCGCGAGAGAGACCATGTCCACGCCCAGGCCCCCGTAGCCCTCCGGGACCGTGAGCCCGAACAGGCCCATCTCCTTCATCTTCTCCACGATCGGCGTCGGGTAGGTGCCGTCGTGCTCCCACTCGCGGGCCACGGGTGCGATGTGGTCGCGCGCGAAGTCGGCGATCACCTTGCGGAAGAGCTGCTGCTCCTCGGAGAGCTCGAAGTCCATCTATCCTCCAACCGGTGTGAACAGGGGGAGCTTGCGTCCGTCGGACAGGTCCTCCCACACGACGCGCACCCGGGAGCCGCACCCGACCTCGCCCCCGACGATGTTGGTGAGGATCACCGGACCCTCGTCTAGCCGGACGAGCGCGACCGTGTAGGGAGCCGCGAAGGCGGGGTGGGGGGACCGGTGCACGACCGTGTAGGAGTACACCTCACCCTCCCCGGGCGACTCCACGTATGCGAGGTCGGCGGACCAGCACTTCGTGCATAGGGAGCGCGGGTAGTGCTGTGCGTTCCCGCACGAACCGCACCGCTGGACGAGCAGACGCTCCTCGGACGTCGCCTCCCACCACGGTGCGGTGAGCGCGTCGGGAGGAGCGATCGGGCGCGGCTCGCTCATCGGTCCACCCCCAGGACGACGGTCGAGTGCGTGGACAGGATCCCGCCCGTCCCGTGGCAGAGCGCGAGCCGCGCGTCCGGGACCTGCCGGGCGCCGCACTCCCCTCGGAGCTGGCGCACCGCCTCCACCACGAGAAGGATGCCGAGCATGCCCGGGTGGCAGTACGAGAGCCCGCCCCCGGACGTGTTCATCGCCAGGTCGCCGCCTGGACCGAGCCGCTCGGCCGATGCGAACGCGCCCCCCTCGCCGCGCTCGCAGAACCCCAGTGCCTCCAGGGTGAGCAGCACGGTGATCGTGAACGAGTCGTAGATCTGGAGGACGTCGATGTCCGCAGGCGTCGTGCCGCTGCTCTCGAACGCGATGCGTCCGGACAGGTAGGCCCCCGTCGCGGTGAGGTCCGGCATCTGCGAGAACGAGCTGTGCGTGCTCGACTCCCCGTGTCCGAGCACGACCACCGGCGTCTCCGAGAGGTCGCGGGCCCGCTCGAGCGAGGTCATCACGACCGCCCCCCCGCCGTCGGTGACCAGGCAGCAGTCGAGCGTGCGCAGGGGCGAGCTGACCGTCGGCGACGCGAGCACGTCTTCCACCGTGAGAGGTCCGTCGCCGTGGCGGTACGCCTTCGGGTTGAGCAGCGCCCACTCCCGCGCGGCGACGGCGATCTCGGCGAGCTGCTCGGGCGTGGTCCCGAACTCGTGCATGTGACGCTGCGCTGCCAGCGCGTACATCGACAGGGGGTTGAGCGGTCCGTACGGGGTCTCGAACTGACCGGCGGGCGTCCGGTCGTCCGGGGTGCCGGCCAGCCTTCTCCGCTTGGCCGAGCGCTGGTCGCTCCCGTAGCAGATCAGCGCGACCTCGCAGAGCCCGGCCTCTATCGCGGCCGCCGCGTGGGAGACGAAGATCTCGAAGGAGGAGCCGCCGGCCATCGTGGAGTCGGTCCAGGTCGGGTAGATGCCGAGGTACTCGGCGGCCAGCGTGGCCGGGAACCGTCCGACGCCCGCCGTGAAGAGCCCGTCGACGTCCGGGAAGGCCAAGCCGGCGTCGTCCAGGGCCGCCTTCGAGGCCTGGGCCAGCAGGTCGAGGGCGGTGCGGCCCGTCACTCCGAGGTCGGACTCGGCGACGCCCACGATGCACGCGGTCACAGCCGCACCCGCGCGCTCCCCGTGGCCGCCACGCGTTCCCCGACCGTGACCTTGTGCTCGGTCGACACGTGTTCCTCACCGACCTCGGTCACCTCGGCCTCGCACCGGACGGTCTCCCCCGCGAACACCATCGACCGGAACCGGAAGCTCAGGTGGGTGATGAACGCCCGGGGGCCGAGGTGGTCGATCAGTTGCTCGGCCATGAGCGCACCGAGCGCCTGTCCGTCCACGACCGGACCCGGGAGCCCGGCGGCTTCGGAGACCTGCCGGTCGTAGTGCATGCGGTGGTGGTCCCAGGTCGCGCCGGCGTAGGCCACCATGTCCGCGATCGTGATCGTCCGCTCGAGCGGCGGGAGCGCGTCGCCCGCTTTCACTTCCGCTCCTTGTAGATCAGCGTCTCGGTGTTGCGCGCGATCGGCTCTCCGGAAGCGTCTGTGTAGGTGACCTCAGAGGTCACGACCAGCATCGCCTCCCCAGCCGAGGTGGTTCGCTCCGTGATGTCGACCAGTCGCCACGTCGTGGTGACGAGGTCGTCGGGACGCAGGTGCCGGTGGAACTCGTAGGCGTTGCCGCCCCTGATCGCGGCCAGGTGATCGACCGGGAGCCCCCACGTGTGGCCCGCGTAGCCGTCGGGGTCTGGCGGGAGTTCGACGAACTGGTTCGACTCGCAGACGAAGGTGGGGGGCGCGACAACGTCGTCGAACCCGTGGTCGCGAGCGTACGCGGGGTCGCGGTACAGCGGGTTGTCGTCGCCCATCGCGCGCGCGAAGTAGCGGATCGCGGCCCGTCCGACCTCCTCGTTCGCCGTGTAGACGACCTCGCGCCCGATGTGGGTGCGGATCTCGTCGGTGAGCAGAGTCACGCCACCGGCTCCCGCGCGAGCGCCGCCTCGAAGATCTCCTCCACCGAAGCGAGCGACGCGAGCCCGAGCACCGTGTCGGCGAGCCGCTCCACGGGGCCCCCGGCGTTCGCGCGCAGCTTCGCGATCAGCTCGGCGTCTGACGGGTCGCGCAGCGCGGGAGCCTCGCCCACGCGACCGCCGACCTCGACCCGGCCGGGAGCCTCGGCCGGTGGTCCGGCGAACGACGTCACCTCGTAGCGGACCCGTCCCGCCAGCTCGGCCACCTCCGGACGGTCCAGCCGCTCCAACGAGTCGACGGTCAGCTCGCCGTCGGTGGCCAGGACCGCCGCGCAGAACGGGAGGCTGAACCTGGCCTCGTAAGGGGTCCGGGGCCGGGCCTTCTGCGCAGCCGGCTCGCAGACGATCTCGACCGCGCCGGGCGGCACCCGGAAGACGAGGTCGTCGTCCGGGAGCGGCAGCAGCGTGCGCAGCGCGTCGAGCGGCGCAAGGACGAGCTGGCACGCCGGGTAGGGCTTCATAGACGTGGCGAGCATGTCCCAGCGCGATCCGAGGTCGGCGGTCAGCGCGTACGGGTCGACCTCGGCCTGCAGGTACGAGCGGTACAGGCCGTGCTTGCCCTCCAGGATCGTGTCCGGTCCGTCCGCCCCGGCCGCCGCCAGGCGCGCGGCCATGATCCCGTTCATCGACGCGAGCCCCGGGTGCAGCTGCTTCGTCGAGGAGCCGGTGTGCAGGAACTCGAGCGATCCGGCGGCCAGGCTCCCGGCGATGCCCAGCGCATGGGTGGTCCGCTCGGCATCCAGCCCAATCAGGCGGGAGGCGACCAGGGCGGCCGCGAAGACGCCACAGACCGATGTCGCGTGCAGGCCGCGGGAGTGGAACCCGTGCGGGACCGCCGCGCCCAGCCGGACCACCGTCTCGTACCCGGCCGCGGCGGCGGCCAGTACCTCGCGCCCGGACGCCGTAGGGAAGGCGAGCGCGGCGGGCAGGACGGCGGCGGTTGCGTGCACGAGCGCCGCCGGATGCGTGTCGTCGAAATCGAGCGCATGGACGAGCGCGCCGTTGGCGAGCGCGGCCATGGGAGCCGATGCGCGCAGTCCGACGCCGAGGACGGGAGCCTCTTCGTCGGATGTCCGGACGGCCTGAAGGACCGACGGGACGGCGCCCGTCCGGACGGCGGCCAGCGCACAGCCCACGCCGTCCAGCATGTGCCTCGTTACCTTCGCCTCCACCTCCGGCGGGACGTCGTGGAGCGAGAGCGCCCACTCGCTGATGCGTCGGGCGGCGGTCATCGTCCGAACGCCCCCGCCTCCCGCAGGCGGGTCACGGTCGGTTCGTCGTAGCCGAGGAGTTCGGTGAGCACGTAGGGCTCGTCCTCGCCGCGCGTGGGAGCCCGGCGGTACTCGGTGGGCGGCGGCCCGACGCGCACGGGGCTGGCCGGCTCGGTGACCGTGCCGAAGGCCGGGTGCTCGACGGTGACGAGCATCCCGCGCGCCTCGGTCTGCGGATCGGCCAGGGCCTGCGCCACGTCGTTGACAGGTCCGCACGGCACCCCGGCCTCGGTGAGGAGCTTGAGCCATTCGTCGCCGGGCCGGGCGCGGAAGGCGGCGTCGAGGATGGCGATCAGCTCGTCGCGGTTGCGGCGGCGCGCATCGAAGTCGCGGAACCGGTCGTCGTCGGCGAGCTCGGGCTGTCCGATCGCGGCGGCCAGGCGCTGCCAGAACTTCTCCTTGGCGCACCCGACGATGATCCACCCGTCGGCGGTCGGGAAGTTCTGGAAGGGGACGAGCGACGGGTGCGCCGAACGCGAGAGCCGCTCCGGCGTGAACCCCCCGTTGAGGTGCCACGTGGCCGGGTAGCTGAGCATCCCTATCGCGACGTCGAACAGGCTGACGTCGCAGTCGGTGCCGACGCCGTCGCGCCGCGCGGCGTGCAGACCGGCGAGCAGGGACGTGGCCGCCACGATCCCGCCCATGTAGTCGACGAGGGAGAGACCCGACTTGGCCGGGGGGCCGTCGGGCTCCCCGGTCAGGCTCATCCACCCCGCGATGCCCTGCAGGATGTAGTCGTAACCGGGCTCGGCCCGCCGGGGCCCGGTCATCCCGAACCCGGTGAGCGAGCAGCAGACGATGGCCGGGTTCAGGTGCTTCAGGTCGTCGTAGGTGATGCGCAGCCGCTGCGGGACGTCTCCCCGCAGGTTGGAGTAGACGGCGTCGGACACCCGCACGAGGTCCTCGAGCACCTCACGCCCCGCGTCGGTGGACACGTCGAGGCTGAGCGAGCGCTTGTTGCGGTTGAACGTCTCGAAGAACAGTGAGTCCTCGCCCTGCGCGAACGGGGGGACGTACCGCCCGACGTCGCCGCCCGTCCGGGGGTCCTCGATCTTGATGACCTCGGCTCCCAGGTCGGCCAGGTGCAGGGAGCCGAACGGTCCGGCGCCGTACTGCTCGAGCGCCACGATGCGGACATCCCCCAGCGGCTTCATCGTCCGTCCAGGATAGTCCCGTCCGGACGCCTGTTCCAGTGGGAGGAACGCTGGACCGCCCAGCGGTATGCTCTCGGACATGAACGCGCCGCAGATGTGGACGGGCCGGTACTTCGAGGACTTCGAGGTCGGCGACGTCTACCGCCACCCGCTCGGCCGCACCATCACCGAGGCGGACAACATCTGGTTCACGCTGCTGACGATGAACACGAACCAGATGCACTTCAACGCCCACTACGCCGAGAAGAGCACGTTCGGGAAGTACCTCGTGAACTCGGGCCTCACCGTTGCCATCGTGCTCGGGATCTCGGTCTCCGACGTCAGCCAGAACGCGATGGCCAACCTGAGCTGGGAGGAGATCAAGCTGCTCCACCCGGTCTTCGTCGGCGACACCCTCTACGCCGAGAGCCTCGTGGTGGACAAGCGGGAGTCGCGGTCCCGGCCGTACGCGGGGATCGTGAGCGTCAAGACGCGCGGGCTGAACCAGGACGGCGACGTCTGCCTGACCTGGAAGCGGTCGGTGATGGTCTACAAGCGCGACGCCCCCCAGGACAAGGGGCACTTCCCCGAGGCGCGGGAGCCGCTGACCGACGACTGACGGGCCGTCCCTCGATCGGACGGACCGAGTTCCTTCGCCGTTCCGGGACACACGGGCTCGCCTCGCGGCTCTCCTGCGCGGCCTGTGTCCCGGACCGGCGACATGCTGCCGCTCCCGCGCACGGACCGCCACCTACCCCCAACCCGGGCGGACGCGTGTCCCGGACCGGCGATCGGGACGTGCACGGGAGCCCGCCCCCGAGCTCCCGAGCCCCCGGGTGGAGCGGCGGGGTCAGCCGGGCGGCGAGGGGGACACCTCGGCCCCCGCCGGGGCCCCCGCTCCTTCGGCCCCCGCCGGGGCTCCGTGGGGCGTCCCCGCCGGCGGGGACGCCGCCGCGAACCCGCGCTTCGATCCCGCGATCAACAGGAGGCCGATGAAGACGCCGCCCGCGGCGGCCGCGAACGCTCCCCGGTATCCGAGCCACGATGCGAGCAGCCCGGAGACGGCCGCCCCGAACCCGAAACCGGCGTCGAAGAACATGCTGACCGTCCCGACCGCGGAACCGCGCTCCGCCTCCGGGGAGGAGGTCACCGCCATCGAGATCAGCGCCGGAAAGGCCAGGCCGTGTCCGATCGCGCAGAGAGCGGTGCCGACGAAGAGACCCACGACGTTGCCCACCCCGGCCACGACGAGGAGCCCGACCATGCCTCCCGTCAGCGCGAGCGCGGCCGCGCGCCGGTAGCCCAGGATGTCCGGGAGCTTGGCTCCCACGGAGCGGATCACCAGGACGATCCCGCTGTAGAGCAGGAAGGCGACGGCCGAGCCCCTGAGGCCCAGTTCCCGCGCGTACAGGGGCAGGAACGCGGTGAAGGCGACTATGCCGAGCATCATGAAGAAGAGGATCGTCCCGGGCAGGACGCCGGAGGGGTTTATCAACCGGGCCCGCTGAGCCAGCGCCGCCGCTGGGGGTCGGGTCTCCTGCACGGTCATGCACAGGACGGCCCCGAGGGCGGCGCATGCGCCGGACACGAGCCAGACCGCGTCGAACCCGGCCAGGCGCAGGACCGTCTCCCCGAAGGCGGGTCCGAGCGCGAGCCCGCCATGGAGGCCGAGCGAGAAGTAGGACATCGCCTCTCCCCGCCGGGCATCGGGGGCGAGGTCGCTGACCACCGCGACCGCGCCCACGAAGAAGAACCCCTCCCCCGCCCCCGTGACGGCGCGCAGGAGGACGAGGACGGGCAACGAGTCCGCCAGGGTGTACGCGGCGATCGACGCAGCCAGCGCTCCCGCTCCGCCCACCATGATCAGACGGCGGCCCCGCCGGTCTCCCGCCCGGCCGGCGAACGGACGCAGCACGACCGCGGACACGGCGAAGGCGGCGACCGCGATGCCGACCCCGGCGTCTCCCCGTCCGAGGGGCCCCCTCACGTACAGGGGGATGGTGGGCAGCAGGGCCCCGACGGCGACGAAGTAGGCGAAGGTGGCCAGGACGACCCTCACGAAGAGCGGGTTGGCCAGGCGCTGGGGGGCGTCGACGGTCGCGGTCACGGGTCCTCGGTCGCTCGGGGGCGGCCCGGGGGCCGCGAGAGACGTCCAGGGTACCCCCCGGAGAGACGGTGGGGGCCCGGCCTATAGGCCGAGCCCCCACTGACAACCCCCCGTGTGTTCTCTAGCCCGTGCGGGCGGTGGCGTAGCTGGACAGCACGCTCTTGTTCCCGGCCCCGTCGTAGGCGAGCACCTTGTAGTAGAACCGCACGCCCTTCTTGTGGCCCGTGTCCGAGTAGGCGGTGGAGGGCGACGCCACCGTGGCGATCTTCGCGTACCCCGACGAGTGGCTCGTGCTGCGGTGGACCTCGTATCCAGCCAGGCCGCTGCCACCCGTGTCCGTGGAGGCGGTCCAGGTCACTCGGACCCCGCCGGTGATCGTGGCTGCCTTGACGCTGGCTGGCTTGGACGGCGCCGTCCCGTCTGTGGGCGGCGTCGTCGTCGTCGTGGTCCCCCCGCTGCCCCATGCTGTCCGGAACTCGCTCCAGACGTTGGCGTCCTCACCGCCGAGCCTCCAGGTGGCGGCGCCGGCCAGTCCGTAGCGGGAGACGACGGGGATCTTCGCCTTGATCGACTCGCGGTCCTCGTAGTAGACGGTCCGGGTCGACCCGTTGACGCTGTAGGAGTACCAGGGCGCCTTCGCCGTGTCGTCCCAGCGGCGGGTCGCGCCGTACTTCACGCGGCGAGCCTCGACGTCCTGGTGAACGAGGCCCTCCCCGGAGCTGCCGAGCCAGTCGTAGCCGTAGAGCGGCATCCCCAGCTGCACCTTCGAGGGAGCGATGGCCGATGCCGTGAAGCGGGCGACGTCGTCGACCCAGGCCAGCGGCGCGACGGGTCCGGCGGTGCTGGTCGACCAGTGGTAGTCGTAGGCCATGACGCGAGCCCGGTCGACCACCCTGCCCAGAGCCGCGTAGTCCTGGGACCTCGGACCGTCCCAGGTCCCGGGCTCCGACGTCTTCGGGTGCAGGGCGACCGCGAGCACCTTGCCGCGGCTGCGCAGAGCCGAGCCCAGCTCGGTCATGAACGAGGTGAAGCGGTCGCGGTCGGCTGCGTACATGCTCTCGTAGTCGATATCGATCCCGTCGTAGCCGTTGTTCACGACGAGGTTCACGAGCGTGTTCACATGCGCCGTCCGGTTCGTGGAGGACGCGAGCATCGTCGAGACCCTGGCCGGGTCGAAGTCGTTGTTGATCGTCGGTATGACGCGGACCCCCCGCGATCGCGCCGCGTCGACCACGGTCCTGTCGCCGGCTCCCGGGTACGCGAGTACGGAGGTCGTCCCACGCATCTCGTACCAGAACGGCGACAGCTCCGAGTAGAGGTCGGCGTTGTCGGTGAAGGACTTGAGCGCCCTGGCCTGGTCCCAGTACGGGAGCCAGGCGGCGAGCTTCGGTCCGGACGTGGAGGCCGCTGCCGGTGCCGGGGGGAGGATCACGAGCGCCAGGAGGAAGGCCAGACCTGCGGCGGCCGATGTCCGGCCGGCCTTCGCCCCGAGCGTGCTGATGTGGTTCCGATTTGTCCGCATGGTTGATGCATCGGCCGGGAACGACTCGACCGAATAGTCCGTTCGGACCAGATGCGGACTCGTCGGCGGGTCACCCAGCCCGGGTTCGCCGCTCGGAGCCTAGCAAGGATGAGGCCCGGTGCCGAGCACCGGGCCTCCTTGTTCCTGGTACGGGGTGCGATCGCTACGAGTCGTGCTCGAGGGGCGTCGCCGGGCTCAGCCTGCGATCGCGCCCACGATGCATCATCAGCGTTCCCAGCGCGGCGAGCGTGGTCCCCAGGCCGGCGAGCGCCTGGATCGACGCGCCGGTGGACGGGAGGCGCTGCAAGCCTTCCGCTGCGGCGGCCTGCACACCCTTCGCGGCTGCGGCCCCGAGGACGGCCGCCGCCCCGACGCTGGTCGGTGCGTAGTAGGTGCCCATATCGCGTCTCCTTAGTGTCCTTTGACCCAGGTCAGGCTCTGGCGGCGCAGGACCCACTCCCGGAACAGGGCTTCGAGGTAGAACCACTGCGCTAGGTAGGTCATAACCACATAGGCGGGGAGTGAAACCAGCGCCCGGCGGACCCCGACCGTCGCCGCCGCCGCCACGGCGGGTATGGCCACCGCGAACAGGGGAGCGGCGACCAGCAGACCGACCCTGAGGTCGCCCCTGAGTGCCCCCGCGACCCCGTAGGTGAGGAGCAGCGGAACCATCAGCCAGGCGATGACGAGGTCGATCAGCCCGGCCAGGACGAGGAAGCTCAGGGAGGCGCGGCGACCGATCGCCCGGCGATGGGTGGCCAGGCACTGGAAGAACCCGCCCGCCCAGCGGCGCATCTGCGCCTTGTACAGGGTCCATGTCTGCGGCTCGACCGGGTACGAGATCGCGCGAGGGGTGTAGCCGACCCGGAAGCCGGCGAACTGCATGCGCCAGGTGATGTCCATGTCCTCGGCGAGCGTATTGCTCTCGTAGCCGGCCACGGCGCGGAGCGCCTGCGTCCGGAAGGCGGCCACGCAGCCGGAGAGGACGAACATCGTCCCGAGCGTCCGCTGGGCCCGCTTATGCACCCGCATCGCCATCGCGTACTCGACCATCCGTCCCCTGGCCCACATCCCCTTCTCGAACTGCGGGAGGACGGCCCCGTTCGTGGCGTCCCACCCTCCGTCGAGGTCGGCCACCAGCCGCTCGACGCACTCGGGGTGCAGGGTGGTATCGGCGTCGATCGAGATGACGTGGTCGGTCTGCACGTGCTGGAGGCCGAGGTTCTGGGCTCCCGCCTTCAGCCGATTGATCTCCGTGTGCAGCACATCCGCGCCGAGGTGGCGCGCGATCTCAGCGGTGCGGTCCGTCGAGCAGTCGTCGATCACCAGGATCCGGTCGGGACGCCGCGTCTGCCGGTGCAGGCTCCGGAGGGTGTGTCCTATCCAGGCCTCCTCGTTGTGCGCGGGGATCATGACCGTCACGGTCGACGGCCTCCCCGGGTCGGGGCGGGGCGGCTGCGGGAGCCACTGCGCGACCTTGCCGCTCATGACGCGCAGGCCGCCGGCCACCTCGGCGACCTCGGCGAGCGTGAGCCCCTCCTCCCCAAGCAGGCCCCGGTGGACGAGGTCGAGTAGCACGTCCGCGCGCGCGGCCATCCCGCTCTGGGGCACGAGGACCGCGTGGGGCAGGACCCGGGGGGCCATCCTCCCGAGGCGCGTCCAGCCGCCTGCGGACCGGTCGGCCGGCACGACGAGACCACCCTGGGCGAGCAGCCGCTGGACCTCCGTCCACAGCAGGGGACGGGGGACCGTGCCGGATGCCAGCAGGGTCACGGGGTCGCTGCCCATGGTCGCAGCGAGGTTGCGGACGAGCGAGGCGAGGGCGGCGGGCGGCCCCGGCCACTCGGTGAGGACCTGGGCCCTGGCCAGCCCGACCACTGCGTCCGCCTCCTCGGGCGTGGCGACCACGCAGTGGATCCTGTCCTGCGGCAGGGGTATACGGGTGACGGTCTCCCGGAGCAGGTCGGGGCCTCGGCCCCCGCTCACGAGCGCCCAGGCGCCGGCCACGGTCTACCGCCCGTCGATCGCTGGGAGCGTGCCCCTGGCGTCGCCCACCTGGCGCAGCGGCCGGACGTCGGCGTCGAGCGCGTCGGGTGACATGAGCCTCGTCAGCAGGCGGTCCCGCATCCGGTCGTTCTGCCTCTCCAGCACCGCCACCCGGTGCTGCAGACGGGCGAGGCGGGTGGCGGCGTCCTCCAGGACCCGCCGGACCTGCGAGGGCTCCAGCCCGTACAGCGAGCGGCGGAATGGGGTCTCGAGCAGCGCCGACCGCACGAGGAGCGTCTCGAAGTTGTCCCGGGGCTCCCCCTGCCGAGGACGGGCCTCGTTCAGGGCGGTCACCACGCGGTCCCACGGGTCCTCGCGGGCGGCCTCGGGCTTCGTCGCCTCCTGGGTGCGGATGTCGACGAGCGTCTCGAGGAGCGCGTCCCACCACTCCTGCAGGCGAGCCACCTCGTCCTCGAGGAACGAATGGGAGGCGGCGACGAGCGAGAGCCACCCCTTGACGGCCTGCTGATCGAGCCCGCGCATGGAGGTCGGGAACTCGCGCGTAGCGATCTCGGCGGAGTGCACGGGGGTGAGGACCTGCTCCTCCCGGCGACGGCGGATGCGCTCGGCCTCCTGGATCGCGACGGCCTTGATCGCCTCGGCCTCCTCGAGCGCGGCCTGACGGATGGCGGCTACGTCGGCAGCGGCCTCGGCCTGAGCCACGATGGAGCCCGCCTCGGCCCGAGCCCGCTCGATGATCGCTTCCGCTTCCTCCTGGGCGTCCGCGATGAGCGCGGCTATGGCGGGGTTCAACTCGTGTTCGGCCGTCGTGACCTGGCTGCGAGCCTCGGCCTCGGCCTGCTTCAGGACGGTCTCCCGCTCGCGCTCCGCCTCCCGGCGGATCGCGTACGCCTCGGCCATGCCCTGGGCGACGATGTCCTCGGCCCGGCGGCGGGCCTTCTGGATCATGCGACGGCGCGGCAGGTCGAAGCCCTCGTCGCCTGTGCCCTCGCGTCCGTGCACGGCCTCTCGGCCCTCCCCAGGTGTCTAGACCTTCTGCACTACCGGTGAAGTGGTCCCCCGGGCGGGGGACCACGAAACCTGTAGGTTCGGGGGGAATGAGGCAGGCGGTCGTCATCGGATCGGGTCACAACGGGCTCGTCGCCGCCGCGTACCTGGCCCGGGCTGGCTGGGCGGTCACGGTGCTCGAGCGGCGTGACGTCGTGGGCGGCGCCACGGTCACGGAGGAGCTGGCCCCCGGCTTCCGCGTCTCAACCGCCTCCTACTCGCTCTCGCTGCTGCGTCCGCGTATCCACGCCGAGCTGGACCTGGCCACGCACGGCCTCGTGATACAGCCGAAGGACCCCCAGCTCTTCGCGCCCCTGCCCGGTGGACGGCACCTCCTCGTCTGGCGCGACCCGGCCCGGACCCGGTCCGAGATCGAGCGCATCGCGCCCGGCGACGCGGACGGCTACGCGCGGTACGGCGCGTTCCTCGACGCGGCGGTTCGGCTCATCCGGCCTGCCTTCGAGGCCCCTGAGCCCCCGGCGCTGGCCGACCTCGAGCGACAGCTGCCAGAGGAGGTCTTCCGGCATGCCATCGTCGGCTCCGCGTCCGAGACGGTCTCCCGGTTCTTCGCCTCCGACGAGCTCCGCGGGATCTTCGGGTCCCAGGGGATCATCGGTGCGTCGGTCCCGCCCAGCGCGCCCGGGACGGCCTGGGTCCTGACCTACCACGCGCTCGGGGGCGAGCTCTGCGGTGCGACCGGCACCTGGGCGTACGTCCGGGGCGGGATGGGCGGCGTGTCCCGGGCGCTGGCCGCGGCCGCCGCCGAGGCCGGAGCCGCCATCCGGACCTCCGCGCCCGTGGCGCGGGTCGTCCAGGAGCGGGACCGAGTCCGGGGCGTCGTGCTCGAGGACGGGACCGAGATCGGGGCGGACGCTGTCCTCTCGTGCGCCGACCCGGTGCGGACAGGCGGCCTCATGGAGGCGGTCCCCGAGCGGTACGCGCAGCGGCTGTCCGCCTGGCGGACCGCGAGCCCCGTGGTGAAGGTGAACCTGGCCCTCCGCGAGCTCCCCAGCTTCGTCTCCTCGCCGGGGACCGAGCCCGCCCCCCAGCACGCCGGGACGATCGAGGTCTCGCCGTCGCTGGGCTACCTGGAGGAGGCGTACGCGGAGGCGGCCGGGGGCGCCGTATCACGCCGTCCGTGGATGGAGGTGTTCATCCAGTCGGTCACCGACCCGACCCTCGCCCCCGGAGGCGGACACGTTCTGTCGGCGTTCGCGCAGTACGCACCGTCGGGCCTGTCCGACGCCCTCGGACGCATATCGGACGCAGACCGCGCAGGGTGGGAGCGTCTCCGTGCCGCGGCCGGGGACGCCGTGGTCGAGACGCTGGCCGAGCACGCGCCGAACCTCCCGGACGCGATCGTCGCCCGGCAGGTGCTCGGACCTCCCGACCTCGAGGACCGGTTCGGCCTCACGGGCGGGAACATCTTCCACGGCGAGATGACCCCGGAACAGTGCTTCGACGGGCGGTTCACCGCCCGCACCGGCGTCCGGGGGCTATACCTCTGCGGGTCGGGCGCCCACCCGGGCGGGGCGGTGACCGGCGCGCCGGGGCGCAACGCCGCGCACTGCGCGATGTCCGACGCCTAGCGGTCGCGCCAGCGGGGGTCGGCCGGCTGGGCGGCGGCGGCCAGCGCCTCACGCACGACGTCGATGAGCTCGCGGGGGCCGACCGGCTTCAGCACGTACGCCTGGGCGCCGCGCGTCCGGGCCATCTGGCGGAAATCCTCGTCGTCCCGCGATGTCATGACCACGACCGGGACGGACGCGTATCGCGTGTCGCGGCGCAGGTCCCCGAGCGCGGCCCACCCCGTACGGCCGGGCATCATCAGGTCGGTCACGATCAGGTCCGGCGCCCCCTTCCCCTCGAGGTGCGCGATCAGCTGGTCGCCGTCTCCCAGCTGGGAGACCCGGTACCCCTGCTCGCGCAGGATCCGCGCGCACAGGGTGCGGAAGTCGTCGTCGTCGTCGACGAGCAGCACGTGCGGAGGTGTCCCCATGCCTCGATCATCGCGCACCCCATCCGACGAGCGGCGTCACTGGCGCGTCCTTATCCCGAGCGCGCGCAGCTCCAACGCGGCCAGGGCGTGGTACGCCCCCGACTCGAGGGCGCCGGCGGGATCCGGCGTCGCCCGCCTCAGCTCGCTGAGGGGGCGGTTGGCCACGGCCCGAATCGCGAACAGACGCAGGTCGGGAGCGGAGCCCAGGAGCCGACGGGCGGCGGTCGCCTCCCTGACCCACCTGGCGCGACCCGGCAGGTAACGCAGCGCGACGAACGCGATCGGCAGGACGGCCACGACCACACCGAGGACGAGTGCGAGGGTCATGACGGCCTCCTGCTGGGCGGCTCCCGCACGCTCCAAGGCGCGTCCGGCCTCGGCCGCCGTGTCCAGCGGGCCGGACAGCAGCCTCCCGACGACGGGGACGCCGGAGACGCTGCTCCCGGCCGACCCGAGCCCCTGCGCTATGCGGGAGCCCCCCTCCTCGAGCATCCGGCCGGGCTCGACGAGGGCAGCGACGAGGTCGTGCAGCCACATGCCCGTCCGTACCCAGAGATAGGTCCAGGCGGCGACCGCGGCGTCCAGCGCCATCTGACGGGCGCGCAGCGACGGCGTCTCGGCGTACAGGGTCATCTGTCCTCCCTGGGTCAGGCGGAGCGCAGCACGACCTCCACACCGGCCGGGTCGGTGACCCGGAGGTCGGTGTCGGTCCGGCGGGGGTCGAGCGGCGACGACGACATGTGGGTCTCGAGGGAGGCGAGATCGGGGACGGTCCAGGTGTAGCGCACGAGCCCGGTGGCCTCCGGGGGCGCGGTCCGGCCGCGCGCCCACACGTTCGTCCCCAGGTGATGGTGGTAGTCGCCGGCGGCCAGGAAGAGGGCTCCCGGCAGGGTCCGCTGGGTGACGCGGAGGCCGAGTCCGTCCGCGTAGAAGCGCTCGGCTCCCTCGATGTCCGGCACGTGCAGGTGGACGTGTCCGAGCTGCGTGTCGGGGTGCAGCGGTCCGGACGCGGGAGCCTCGCCCAGGATCCCTTCGTCGTCGAGCCGCCGGCTGTACATGGCCACCTGGTCCTGCTCCCGGGGCCACTCGTCGCGGGGACGGTCGCGGTACAGCTCGATCCCGTTGTTCTCGGGGTCGCGCAGGTAGACGGCCTCGGACACGCCGTGATCGGCTGCCCCCTCCAGGGGCCAGCCGATCTCGAGGAGCCGGCGGAGTATCGAGCCGAGAGCCGGCCGGTCGGGGACGAGCATCGCGCAGTGGTAGAGCCCGACCGAGGGGTAGGGGCGGATGGGGGCTCCCGGGTCGTGGGTCAGGCGCACCGTGAACCCGCCGCCGGACGGGGCGAGGAGGAGCTCGTCCTCCCGCCGGTCGGCGTGCAGTCCCAGGACGTCGGTGTAGAACCGGACGCTCGCCTCCAGGTCGCGGACCCGGAGCTCGTAACCGGCCAGGGAGGCATCGGGAGGCATCTCGTACCCCGACATGCCTCCGACTCTGGCAGGTCGGCCAACCCCGCGCCATGGGGAGGGAACGCGTGGGCGGCGGCGAATGGACCGGTAGCCCTCCCCCGAGCATGGAGTCACGCGTGCGCAGAGCCTGGACAGCGTTGATGGCGGCCCTCGTGGCCGCGCTCGTGATCGTCCCCCTCCCGGCGCGAGCCGGAGGACTGTTCACCGAGGTGGTCGCGTTCGCGACGAAGACCGGGTACAGGGGGGTCGTCGCATGGCAGGCGACGCAGCCCGTCTCCGGTGTCGTGCGGTACGGGACGAGTGCCGGCGCGCTCGACCGGACGGCGGCTCCCGAGCCCGGGCTCCCGGACACCGCCCAGATGGTGATGTTCGACGGTCTCACGGTCGGCCTCACCTACTACGCGCAGGTGGTCGACACGCGCACGGGCGAGGCCTCGAGCACGGTGAGCTTCCGGGCGGTGAACGCCTACACCGACCCCGGCGACCCCTACACGATCGACCTGGTCGCCCAGCTGGACAGCCCGGAGAGACCCGTCGTCGACCGCGGTCCCGACGGCGCCAACCTGGCCGATATAGCGCGCGGCATGGACATCATGGCCGAGCGCACGTGGGACGCCTCGGACGGGTTCGTCCGGGTCGGGCGCGTCCTCGTGACGGACACGAACCTCGACCACGCCGCGAACGTGCCCTTCTACAACAACGCGCCGTGCGGGTTCACGAAGGGCAACATGGCGGACTTCCTGATACAGACGACGATCCCCCACGACAGCCACACCTGGAGCGGGTTCGCCATCGAGTCGCCCTGCACCCAGATCTCGCTCGGGAGGCGCGGACAGCTGCTGGCGACGAGGTGGCGCGACGACCTGCACCTCGGATACGTGGCCACCCACGAGCTGATGCACTACGCCTTCAACTCACCCGACCTGTACTCGGCGACCGGCCCTGGAGGCTGCGCGAACCCCGACTGGAACGGTTCGATCATGCACAACTCCGGCGGTTGGGCCGGGTCGCGGTGGTACCTGACCGAGCTCGACGACGGCACCTCCTTGACCCCGTGCCAGATGACGGGGAGCTCGAGCTGGGCCAGGCTGCGCGGACGCTACGGGCGGGTCCCGGTCCGCAACGCCACGACCGGCTTCTACAACAGCCACGCGGCGCTGGCCCGGGGCAACCCCGACGGGAGCGCGGTGAAGGCCGGGGGTCTGGAGATCTGGGTCCTGAAGCGGCTCCCCGGGGGTTCCACCCTCACCCGCTTCGAGTACTCCGAGCCGCCGGGTCCGATCGTCGTCGGGCTACCGCCGCAGTGACCTACCAGTACTCCTCGGGGAGCTTGGCCTCGATGGAGCGCAGGTTCTCCCGCGCGCACGCCACGCAGACGTAGGAGACGCGCCGGTCCTCCGTGAGGATGGTCCACCCCGGCGGGATCGAGTCCTCCGCGCAGGTGACGCTCTCGCCGCAGCGCGAACAGGACACGGTGCGGGAACGGTCCGTCACTTCAGCGTCGCGCTCCCCCCGTCCACCACGACGACCGCTCCGGTGACGAACGCCCCCGCCTTCGAGGACAGGTAGATCGCGGTGCCGGCCATATCCTCCGGCTCACCGTGTCGCCCGATCGGGATGGACGTCCGGATCGCCTCCCCCACCGACTCGTCGGAGAAGGCCCACTTCGTCATCTGGCTCGGGAACAGTCCGGGCGCGATGGCGTTGACCGTGATGTTGTCCTGCACGAGCTCCTTCGCCATGTGGCGGGTGAGCTGGTGGATGGCGGCCTTGGAGGCCGAGTAGGAGAAGTTGTCCATCATCGGGACGTGGATCCCGTCGATCGACCCGATGTTGATCACCCGGGCCGGGTCGCGGTCGGAGGCGGCGGCCCGCAGCTGGGGTCGGAGGAGCCGGGTGAGGTGGAACGGCGCCTTCACGTTGAGGTTCCACACCCGGTCGAACGCGTGCATGGGGAACTCGTCGAAGGGGGCTCCCCAGGCGTTGCCGGCGTTGTTGACGAGGATATGGACGGACCCCTCCCGCGCCTGCAGCTCGCGCGCCAGGTGCTCGACCCCCTCGTCGTTGGACAGGTCGGCGGGGATCGATCCGCATCCGAGCTCCGCGGCGACCTCGTCGCAGACGTCGGCCTTCCGCGAGGAGATGTAGACCTTGGCTCCCGCCTCGGTGAAGCCACGAGCGATCATCAGGCCGATCCCTCGGGAGCCGCCGGTGACGACCGCGGTCTTGCCCTCGATCGAGAAGAGGTCAGAGATGCCCATGCACCCTCCTGTGTCCTGCCGCCCAGGCCCCCAACGCTACTGGACCGGCTCCACGTCGTACCTGGCACGCCAGGCGTCGAGCCCGCCCTGCAGGGCCGAGGCCTGCACGCCGAGCTGGATCAGTCGCCGCGCCGCACGGGCGCTGGTCGCCTCGTCGCGTCAGGTGCAGTACAGGACGACCGGATGGTTCTCGAGGCGCTCACGGGCCCACTCGTCGACCTGGTCGGGAGGCACTCGGACGTCCCCCGGGATCCGGACGCCGTCGTGCTCGTAGGACGAACGGGAACGGACGTCCATCACCACGGGCGGTGCGGGAGACGCGAGCAGGGCCGCGAGCTCCTCGACGGTCGTCCGGGGGACGTCCGGGTCCGGACCCTCGAACAGCCCCGTGGCGAGCGATGTCCTCTCCTCGGAGAGGGTCGTCTCGGCGAGGCGCGCCGCGTACCAGGAGGAGAGCGGCGTCGCCGAGGCGCCGTGCGCGAGCACGGACACCACCACCACCACACCGGTGGCGGCGAGCAGCCGGTCGGAGCCGGGCACGTCCGCGTGGACCACGATCAACGCGAACAGGAGCGAGTTGAGCCCGCGGGGGCCGAACCAGGCGATGAAGAGACGAGCGCTGCGCGAGAGCGCCCGGGACCGCGCGACCAGTACGGCGCCGATGGCGAGGGGCCGGATGACGACGATGGCGAGTACGGCGAGGAGCACCGCAGGCCCTACGGGCACGAGCGGGATCTGCGTGGACAGCAGCGCGCCGAAGAGGACGAAGGCGACCAGCATCGACATCTCCGCCGCCGACTCGCCGAACTCGAGGAAGCAGTCGCATAGCGACTGGTTCAGCACGGTGACGGCCAGACCGCCCGCGAAGGCGGCGAGGAAGCCGTCCCCCCCGACCGCGACCCCCGCGACGTAGGCGGCCAGGACGAGCCCCACGCCGAACAGGGACTGGTAGGTGCGACGGATGCCGAACGCCGCGTCGGCACGCGACATCAACCAGGCTCCCCCGGCTCCCACGGCGAACCCGGCGGCCGGGCCCACGACGAAGAGGCTGAGCGCGAACCGGGCCCATCCTCCGACCCCGCCCACCTCCGCGTTGGCGACGGCGACCAGGACGAGGATCACGGGCAGGACGACAACGTCGTTCGTGCCCGCCTCGATGCCGAGCGCGGCTCGCACCGAGCGCGGCAGCCTCCGGTCGCGCAGCACGTCGCGCAGAACGACCGGGTCGGTCGAGGCGAGGATCGCTCCGAGCAGCAG
>DATLFR010000058.1 GCA_035540895.1 Actinomycetota bacterium
CGACCTACCGGGGGATCACCGTCGGGGGTCTCGACGTCCGGCTCGTGCTCGACGGCAGCGTCTGGGGGCTCGTCCGGGTCCGCTCGACCGGGGACGGGTGGATCCTGCGCGCCCGGAACGACGGGGGAGCCGACGCCGTGCCCCTCTCCTCGGTGGTCCGACGCCCCGTGGGAGCCGACGACGACGGGCCGGTCCCCGACCGCCACCTCCAAGCAGATCCGGCCGAGGGTCCGTTGCTGCTGCGCCTGGCCGTGGAGGTGGACCACGCCCTCTGGGTGCAGCGGCCGGGCACGTGGCGAGAGACCGCCGAGCAGCTCCTGTGGCT
Source organism: Actinomycetota bacterium (assembly GCA_035540895.1). Classification (NCBI taxonomy): domain Bacteria; kingdom Bacillati; phylum Actinomycetota; species Actinomycetota bacterium. The sequence goes on from DATLFR010000058.1 coordinate 326, forward strand.
GACCGATGCCGCGTTCGAGCAGATCGACGTCCACATCCGGATCGACCACCTCGACGCCTGGACCGTCCCCGACCCCTACACCGCTCCCCAGGCCTGCTCGGCCTCGGACGGGTCCCCCGGGAAGCTCCAGCAGCTGAGGGACCGCTGGAGCGACGATCACCGGCCGCGCGATGCCGTCCACCTCATGGCCGGCGCCGTGAGCGGTCCGGTGGGCGGCTGCGCCTACACGGCCGCGCTCAACGACCCGCGGAGGGCTTACGGAGTGAGCCGGATCGACCTCTCGCGACAGGGAGCCGACCCCGCTTACGTGGCCGACAACGTCAACCTCCTCGCTCACGAGATCGGACACAACGTCGGTGGCCGCCACGCGCGAAGCATCGGGGCGTACGGGGTGACGGGAGCCGGAGCCACCGGGGTCGTGCCGCCCTACACGTTGATGAACCCCTACGCCCAGAACGGGCTCTGGAGGTTCAGCGACCTGGAGGGCGTCGTCTCGCCGGCGACCAACGAGCAGCTCGACAACGCCCGGCCGATGCGCTCATACGCGGCTTCGCGTCTGGGCGCCGCCGGCTGATCTACTTCAGGATCCCCACGTCGGTCGCGTCGCCTCCGGCGACCGCCTCCGCAGCCACGTACGGATGGCGGAGCTGGACGGGTGGTGCGTCCTTCGATCGGATGCGCAGGTTCAGCATCTCGACGAAGACCGAGAAGCCCATCGCGAAGTAGATGTACCCCTTCGGGATGTGGTGGTGGAGCCCCTCGGCGACGAGCGCGAAGCCGATGAGGAGCAGGAAGCTGAGCGCCAGCATCTTCACGGTGGGGTGACGGCTCACGAACCGGCTGACCGGGCCCGCGAAGGCGAGCATGAACCCTATGGCGACGACCACCGCGATGATCATGATCGCGACCCGATCGACCATGCCGACGGCCGTGATCACCGAGTCGAGGGAGAAGACCACGTCCAGGAGCAGGATCTGGAAGATGACCGAACGGAAGGAGGCCGCCCCCTTGGCCGACGCATGCCCCTCCTCTCCTTCCAGCCGCTCATGGATCTCGTAGGTGCTCTTGGCGAGCAGGAACAGGCCCCCGAGGAGCAGGATCAGGTCCCGCCCGGACACGTCGTGGCGGAAGACGGAGAAGAGCGGCTCCGTGAGCCCGATGATCCAGGACAGCGACAGGAGCAGCGCCACCCTCATGATCACCGCGAGCCCCAGGCCGGTGCGGATGGCCGTGTCGTGTTGGGAGCGGGGCAGCTTCCCCGCCAGGATCGAGATGAAGATCAGGTTGTCGATGCCCAGGACGACCTCGAGGGCGATCAGCGTGGTGAGAGCGATCCAGGTCTTGGGGTCGGCCAGCCATTCCATCTGCATCCGCTCCTTCGGGGGTCTCCGCGCTGCCGGAGATCATACGAGCGCAGAGCGGTCAGTCAAACGGCGGCGTTATGATCCCTCGCGACCAACGCCGCAGTGGGCGAACCGGATCCGAGGGGGACCATGAGCAAGAAGCAGGCCATCGAGGTACTCAGCCAGGTGCCGCTCTTCGCGGGGCTGTCCAAGCGGGAACTCGAGCACATCTACAAGGAGAGCGAAGAGGAGACCTTCTCCGAGGGCACCACGATCGTCCGGGAGGGAGACTCGACCGGTCGCTTCTACGTGATCCTGGACGGGACGGTCAAGGTCCAGTCGGACGGCCGGAGCAAGGGCAAGATGGGGCCGGGCGACTTCTTCGGGGAGATGTCCCTCCTGGACGGCCGCCCGCGGTCGGCGACCATCGTGGCGGCCAGCTACGTGCGCGCGAGGTCCATCGCGCCGTGGAACTTCCTGTCCATCCTCGAGGAGAACTGGCCGATCACGAAGAAGGTCCTGGCCGCGCTCAGCGAGCGCGTCCGCCGCGGGGAGAGCTCGGCGAAGCTCTAGCGGCCGCGCGGCGAGAGCGGTCGGCGTTCAGGACAGGTGAGGCTCGAGCTCCTGCACGAGAGCTTCCTTGCCCCCGAAACCGATCACCCGGTGGATCTCCTCACCGTCGCGGAACAGGAGCATCGCGGGGATCCCGCGGAAGTTGAACAGGTCCCAGACCCCCTCGTACTCGTCGACGTTCACCTTCCGGATGCGGATCCGGTCGCCCCACTCGTCCTGGAGCTGCGCGAGCACCGGCGCGATCATGCGGCACGGACCGCACCACTCGGCCCAGAAGTCCACGAGCAGGGGCACCCCGTGCCGGCTCTCGGCGTCGATATCGGCCGGCGAGATCGGCGCGATCGTCTCCTTCGAGCTCTCCCACGCCTGCTGCGTCTCCCGCTCCCGGCGCAGCACCTCGTCCGGGATGCGCTCGCCGTGCTCCCGCACCCAGGTCGAGAACTCGTCGAAGGCCGGGCCGGGCGAGTCGGCCGAACCGACGCGCTCGTTGAGCGAGGCGACGAAGGCGTTCGCCGCCTCGTTGAGGTCCGTGCCCGAGCCCCGGGCGCCGAACGCCTCGACGACCACGGACGACCCCGCCCGGGTGACGCGGGCCTCCCGGAAGATGGGCACCTGGTACTGCTCGTCCGCCGTGACCGAGTGACGGATCGACGCCTGTCGGAGCTGTCCCTCCTCCTCCTGGGCGACCTCCTCCTCGGTCAGCTGGCGTCCGTGGGTGCGCACGTACTCCATGAAGCGAGGGTGGTTCGACTCGTCGCTCAGCGCCTCGCGCAGGGAGTCGAGCAACGCGTCGAGGGCCTCGTCCTCGTTGGCACCGTGCGCGTGGGCGCCGATCCACTCGAGCGTGGCCGCGGTCGACCCGCCCTCGGGAGCGACGACGGCGTCCTTCAGCAGGGCCACCTTGAAGGTGCCGCTACCATCCGGCAGCTGGACGGTGAACTCGTGGTTGCGGTCCATATCTCCCCCTACATCGTGTGGGCACCGAGCCTACCGCCGACCCGGACCCCCTGCGTCTCCCGCCTCCTGTATCCTGGCTCCCGTGAGCAACGGCGCTCGCGACCTGGGGGTCGCGGGCGTTTTCCTTTGGGCGCAGGCGGCATCTGGGGCACCGGGAGCGAGGATGAGAGCCGAGGAACGGGACGCGTGCGGGATCGGGTTCGTCGCCCGCTCGAGCGGCGAGGCACGCCGTGACATCGTCCAAGCGGCTATCGACGCGCTCTGCCGGGTCGTCCACCGCGGAGCGGTCGCGGCGGACGATCTGACCGGTGACGGGGCCGGGATCCTCACTCCCATCCCGCAGGGGATGTTCGGCGACCGCGGTGTCGCGATGCTCTTCACGGACGGGTCCGCGCAGGCACGCGGGATCGTCGAGCAAGCGGCCGGCGAGGAAGGGCTGACCGACCTCACCTGGCGCGACGTCCCCACCGACGACGTGGCCCTGGGGGACGTTGCCCGCGCGGACATGCCCACCATCTCACAGCTCCTGTTCACCACCGACACCGACGACGCCGACGAGCGAGAGCGCAGAGCGTTCCGGGCCCGCAAGCGCGCCGAGAGGGCCGCGGCCGAGCACGGCCTCAGGCTCTACGTCCCGTCCTGGTCCTTCCGGACCGTCACCTACAAGGCGCTCGTGGCGGCTCCCCAGCTGTCGCACTTCTACCTCGACCTGGCCGACCCGGCCTTCACCGCCCCCTTCGCGATCTTCCACCAGCGCTACTCGACCAACACCCGGCCCACGTGGGAGCGCGCCCAGCCCTTCCGGTTCCTCTGCCACAACGGTGAGATCAACGCGATCGCCGGAAACATCAACCTGATGCGGGCCCGGGAGGCCCGCCTGGGCGCAGACGACCTCGCGCCGCCGGAGATCCTGTCCCCCGTCGTGGACCCGCGAGGCTCGGACTCGGCGGTCCTGGACAACGCGCTCGAACTGCTCGTGAGGGGCGGGCGGGACATCCGTCATGCGGCGGCGATGCTCGTCCCCCCGCACTGGGAGCAGAACGACAACCTGGACGAGGACCTGCGCGACTTCTACCGGTACCACTCCGCCCTCGTGGAGCCGTGGGACGGTCCGGCCGGGCTCGTGTTCACCGACGGCGTCCGGGTCGCGGCGTGCCTGGACCGCAACGGCCTGCGTCCGCTCCGCACCCAGGTCTGCGAGGACGGGCTGGTGGTCGTGTCGAGCGAGGTGGGCACGGTCGACCTGGAAGGTCACGGAAAGGTGAAGCGCGGGCGGCTCGGTCCGGGGCAGATCATCTGCGTCGACCCGACGCTGGCCGAACCCGTCCAGGGCGACGGGACGGTCCGCCGCCACCTGGCCGAGCTGCGCCCCTGGGGCGACTGGTCCAAGTCGTTCACCGCCATGGGAGCCGGGGACGCGTCCGCGAAGGTCCCCGAGGACCTCGTCTCCCGCCAGGTCGCGTTCGGCTTCACGCGCGAGGAGCTCGCGGTGATCGTGGAGCCGATGTCCAAGCAGGCCAAGGAGCCCACGTCGTCCATGGGCGACGACACGGCGAAGGCGTTCCTGTCCCCCTTCGCCCGTCCGGTCTTCAACTACTTCAAGCAGCGGTTCGCCCAGGTGACGAACCCGCCCATCGACCACCTGCGGGAGCGCCTGGTGATGTCGCTGCGCACGCTGGTGGGCCCACGCCGCCCGCTGCTCACGGAGGGCCCCGATGCGGCCGAGCTCCTCGAGTTCGACTCCTTCTTCCTGTTCCATCCGGGTGTCGACGACCTGTTCCTCGACGCACCGTGGCCGGTCGCCCACCTCGACGCCACGTTCCCGGTCGCCGGCGGACCCGACGGGCTGCGTCAGGCGATCGAGACGCTGTGCGACGGCGCCGAGGCGGCCGTCCGCGACGGCGCTGCCATCGTGGTGCTCTCCGACCAGCACATCGACGCCGACCGCGCTCCCGTCCCGTCGCTGCTATCAACCGGGGCGGTCCACCATCGCCTCGTCCGGGCGGGGATCCGCACGCTCGCCTCGATCGTCGTCGACTCCGGTGAGCCGCGGGAGACCCACCACTTCGCGTGCCTGCTGGGCTACGGGGCGGACCTGATCTGCCCCCGACTGGCGCTGGCCACGCTGGCCGACCGCGCGCAGTCGGGGATGCTCGACGGGCTCCCCGTGGCGACGGCGCTCGCCAACTACCGGGCGGCCGCCGAGGACGGGGTCCTCAAGATCATGTCGAAGATGGGCATCTCGACCCTCGACTCCTACCGCGGCGCGCAGATCTTCGAGGCCATCGGGCTGGGGAGCGAGGTGATCGAGACGTGCTTCGACGGCACCTTCTCGACCATCTGGGGGATCGGGTTCCGCGAGCTCGGGGAGGACGTGCTGAGGCGCCACGAGGCTGCCTACGGGACGCCCAAGCCGTCGCTCCCCCGCCCCGGCTTCGTGAAGTTCCGCCCGAAGGGCGAGTACCACCAGACCAACCCGGACGTCGTGAACGCGCTGCACGACACGGTCGGCGCGGGCACGAACCGCCGCGACGCGGACCTCGAGGCGGCCGCTCACGCGCTGCGCGTCGCCGTGCGCGGCGACATCGCCGAGCAGTACGAGACCTTCGCGCGGCTCGTGAACGAGCGTCCCCCGGCCGAACCGCGCGACCTGCTCGAACTGGTGGCCACCGATCCGATCCCGCTGGACGAGGTGGAACCGGCAGAGGGCATCCTGCGCCGCTTCTCCACCGGTGCGATCAGCCACGGCGCGATCAGCAAGGAGGCCCACGAGACCCTCGCCCAGGCGATGAACATGGTCGGGGGCCGGGCCAACTCGGGCGAGGGAGGCGAGGATCCGGACCGCTACCGCGATGATCGCAACTGCCGGATCAAGCAGGTCGCGTCCGGGAGGTTCGGCGTCACCCCCGAGTACTGCGTGAACGCGGACGAGCTGCAGATCAAGATCGCCCAGGGAGCCAAGCCGGGTGAGGGGGGCCAGCTCCCGGGACACAAGGTGTCCGACGAGATCGCCCGCCTGCGGCACACCCAGCCGGGCGTCTCCCTCATCTCTCCCCCGCCCCACCACGACATCTACTCGATCGAGGACCTCGCTCAGCTGATCTACGACCTGAAGCAGGTGAACCCGGAAGCGGACGTGTCCGTGAAGCTGGTGTCCTCCACCGGGGTCGGGACGATCGCCGCGGGGGTCGTGAAGGGACTGGCGGAGATCGTCCACATCGCGGGTGCGGATGGGGGCACGGGGGCGTCCCCGCTCTCCTCGATCAAGAACGCCGGGCTCCCGTGGGAGCTGGGCCTGGCCGAGACGCAGCAGGTCCTGTGCGCCGAGGGCCTGCGCGACCGGGTGAGGGTGCGGGTGGACGGCGGGTTCAAGACCGGACGCGACGTCGTGATGGCCGCGCTCCTCGGCGCGGACGAGTACTCGTTCGGGACGGCCGTCCTGCTCGCGGAGGGCTGCATCATGGTGCGCACCTGCCACCGGGACACCTGTCCGGTCGGGATAGCCACCCAGAACCCCGAGCTCCGGGCCAAGTACCAAGGGACGCCGGAGATGGTCGTCGCCTACCTCCGCTTCGTCGCCGAAGAGGCGCGGCGCATCCTCGCCTCCCTCGGGCTCCGCTCGATCGACGAGGCGATCGGGCGGGTCGACCTCCTGCGCCAGCGGGAGACCGGCGACCCACGGGCCGACGCCGTGGACCTGTCCTGGCTGCTGCGTCCGGCACCCGAGCCGCGGCGGTTCGTCTCCCACATCCCGATGCAGCGCGCCCGTTCGGCGCTCGGGAGCAAGATCGCCTCCGACGCCATCTTCGCGCTCAAGGTGGGTGAGACGGTCGAGCGCGAGTACCCCATCCGCAACGGCGACCGGACCGTGGGAGCCGAGCTGGGCGGACGGGTGGCCAAGGTGTTCGGCGAAGAAGCGCCGCTCGGGACGGCGCGGCTGCGGTTCACCGGGCAGGCCGGACAGTCCTTCGGCGCGTTCCTCACCCAGGGAGTCGAGCTGCACCTGCGCGGGGAGGCCAACGACTACGTGGGCAAGGGGATGAACGGCGGACTCATCGTGATCACCCCCCCACGCGACGACGCGGGAGACCCCGTGCTCATGGGCAACACCGTCCTGTACGGGGCGACCGGAGGCGAGCTCTACTGCGCGGGATCGGCCGGGGCGCGGTTCGCGGTCCGCAACTCGGGAGCGCTCGCGGTCGTCGAGGGAGCGGGGATGCACGCCTGCGAGTACATGACGGGGGGCTGGGTGATCATCCTCGGTCCGGTCGGGCAGAACGTCGGCGCGGGCATGACCGGGGGCCAGGCGTTCATCCACGACCCGACCGCGTCGATACGGCGCAAGATCAACCCGGAGCTCGTGTTCGCCGACCCGGTGAACCGCGACCAGATGGAGATCGTCCGAGAGTTCGTCGAGCGTCACGCCGAGCTGACCGGGTCGGCGGTCGCCCGCCGGATGCTGGGCGCGTGGGCGGATGAGGCTCCATGGTTCTGGGCCGTGCGTCCGAAGACCGACGTGGCCGCGCTCGAGGCGCGGCAGGACGGCCTGGCCCCCACCGAGGCGGAGCCGGCGGCCCTCTGAGGCCGACCTCGGACAGGCCCCCGACGGGCGGGTCTGCGAGGATGGGGTCCATGTCCCTGCTCTTCACCGGCGTCCGCCTCTTCGACGGACGGTCCTGGGCTCCCGAGCCGCTGGATGTCGTGGTCGACGACGACCACGTGTCCGGCATCGGCTCGGCCGCGCCCACGCGCTGGACCGGGCGGATCGAGGGCGGAGTCGTCCTGCCCGGCTTGGTCGACGCGCACGCGCACCTCGCCCTCGCCGACCCGTGGCAGGTGGCCAGGGCGGGGGTGACCGGCGTCCTCGACCTGGGGGCACCCCTTCACTTCGCCATCGGCTCCCACGAACCGCTGCGGTACCGGTTCTCCGGCCCGATGCTCACGAGCCCCGGCGGGTACCCCATACGCACGTGGGGAGCGGGCGGCTTCGGGCTCGAGGTCGCGACCGTCGAGCAGGCCGCCCAGGCCGCCTCGGAGCTGATCGACCACGGGGCGACCGTCGTGAAGATCGCGCTCGAGCCGCGTGAGGGAGACGTGATACCGGAGGGTCGGCTCCGGGCGATCGTGGACACCGCCCACGCGCGGGGCGTCCGTGTCGTCGCCCACGCGGTGCTCACCGGTGCGGTGTGCGCGGCTCTCGACGCCGGGGTGGACATCCTGGCCCACGTGCCGGTGGAGCGACTGGACGAGCAGGTCGTGGCGGACATCGCCTCGCGCGGGGTGGCCGTGATCTCGACCATCTGTGCGCAGGGGGCCACGCCCGCGGTCGAGGACAACGCCCGCGCGATGGCGGAGGCCGGAGTTCGGATCGTGTACGGGACGAACCTCGGGATGCGGGAGAGCCCCTACCTCGACATCGAGGAGCTGCGGTGCCTGGCCGCGGTCACCGGCAGCGAGGAGGGGGCCCTCCGCGCAGCCACGACCGACGCGGCCGAGGTGGCCGGGGTGTCGTCGGGGGTGCACCCGGGAGCCCCCGCGGACCTGGTATGGCTCCCTTCCTTCGAAGACCTAGCGGATCTGAAGGGTCCGAAGCGGGTCTGGATCGGCGGACGCGAGGTCGAGTGAGGGTCCCCTAGCCCCACTGGGAGGCCAGCGCCCGCTGCTCCTCGGGGGTGGTCCCCATCCGCCCGCGCCACAGGTCCCCGACGATCTCCCCACTCTGCAGGTGCTCGTCGACGATCCGCGGGACGTCGTCGGGCGTGACGTAGCCGTACCAGTCGCCGCCCGGGTACACGAGGACGTTCGCGGCCAAGGAGTGCTGGCCCACGTGGCTCGTCCGCCGCACCGTCACCTCGTCCTCGAGCCCGCGCTCCTGCAGGAGGTCGCGGAACCGGCGAGCCACGGGAGGCCCGCATCGGCCGCACCGGACGTCGCGGTTGGCGTGGATGCAGACGAACACGTGCTTGCCCCGGAGCTCGGTGTGCTCGAGCCGGTCGGACGGACGGTCCGACACGAGGTGGTCCTCGACGAAGGCGGGGATGTCCGGGTCGCGGACGGCGACGTAGCGGACCGCGTCCGGGAAGACGAGCAGGTCGTACCCCTCCCCGCGCACCGGGGGCTCGTCGCACGCGGTGACCTTGACCGTCCGCGCGATCCGGTCCCCCGCACCGGCGATGGCCTCGGAGAGGGCCTGGACGAAGCCGCCGTCCTCCTCGATATGGCCGGGCCACCCGACCCGGCCCGTGCAGACGAAGATGTGGCGCTCGTAGAGCTTGACCGTACCCGGGAGGGGCTCCCGGGGCTCCCCCGACGGTGACAGGCTCATCGGGCCAGCTCCTCGAACTCGTACACCCGGGCGCGGATCTGGCCGAGGCTCGACCGCCAGGTGGCCACCGAGGCGAAGTCGATGTCGAAGCGGCGTCCGAGCTCGGCCGCGTCGGCCAGCCCCGTGCACGAGAGGAGCTCGTCATAGCCGGCTCGGAAGCCCTCTGGGTCCTGGGTGTAGCGGGCGTAGAGGGCGAGCCCGAACAGCATCCCGAAGGTGTACGGCCAGTTGTAGAACGACGAGCTGTAGTAGTGCGGCTTCGCCGCCCACATGTAGGGGTGCAGGGCGTCGGGGGCGAGACCGTCCCCGTAGGTCTGGCGCTGCGCCTCGAGCATGGTCTCCTTCAGCTCGGAGACCGACAGGTCGCGAGAGCGCCGGCGCTCGAACACAGCGCTCTCGAACAGGAACCTGCTGTGGATGTCGACGACGATCTGGCAGGCTCCCTGCAGCTCTGCCTCCAGGATGGCCAGCTTCTCGTCTCCCGCGGCGTCGGCGAGCATCGCGTTCGTGACGATCGTCTGGCAGAAGATGCTGGCCGTCTCCGCGAGCGCCATCGGGGTGCGCCGGTTCATCTCCGTGCGGGAGGCGAGCTGGACGTTGTGGTAGGCGTGGCCGAGCTCGTGGGCGAGGGTCGAGACCGAGTTGAACGAGTCGGTATGGTTCAGCAGGACCCGGGACTCGTCGGCGCGCAGCGACATGCAGAAGGCGCCGTCGCGCTTCCCCGGGCGCGGCTCCGCATCGATCCAGCGCTCGTCGAACGCCCGACGGGCGAGGGCGGCCAGGGAGTCGGAGTAGGACCCGAACCGTTCCAGGATGAAGCCCGTCGCATCGGTGTAGGCCCAGCTACGCCCCTCGGCTCCCAGGGGTGCGAACAGGTCGAACCACGGCAGGGAGTCGCGCCCGAGCAGGCGCGCCTTCGCCTTCAGGTAGCGGCGCAGGTCGGGGAACGACTCCGTCACGGCCTCCTGCATGGCCTCGAGCGTCGTACGGTCGACGTTGTTGGCGAACAGGGCGGGCTCGAGGGAGTCGGGCCAGCCCCGCCGCTCGTTGAGGACGTTGTGCCAGCCCTTGATCGAGTTGATGGCCGCAGCGACCGGTACCTCCACCGTCTCCCAGGTCGCGAGCTCCGCCCGGTAGGCCGCCTCCCGGACGCGGGCGTCGGGGTCGGCCGCCAACGCCCGGACCGCGCTCATCGGGAGCCGGACCTGGCCGTCGCTCGGATGATCGAGCTCGACGAGCAGGCGCGAGGTGATGTCCCCGTGCAGCCGGCCCCACGGGGTGGGTCCGGCGGGGGCCAGGGAGGCGGCCAGGTCCTCCTCCGGCTCGCTCATCTGACGGCGGGCGCCCTCGGCCGCCTTGCGCAGCGCGAACGCGTGCTCCCGCGCCACCTCCGAACCGGCCAGCACCGCGTCGAGGTCCGACGTCCCGATCCAGGCCTCGAAGCGCTTCCCGAGCTTCGCCAGCTCGACGAGGTGCACCTGGAGCTCGGACATCCTCGCCTGCGCCGTCTCGTCGCGGGAGTCGGTGGTCACGAACGCGGAGACGTAGGCGACGAGGGTCCGGACGCGCGAGGAGAGATCGTTCGTGCGCTCGATGGCCTCCTCGACCGCCGAGGCCGGAGCGTCGCCGCCCGCCCGCACGCCGAGCCGGTCGTAGAGGTCGCGAAGCTCCCCGACCCCCCGGACGACGTCCTCGAACCCGTCGGCGAAGTCGGGGGAGTCCAGGGAGGGGAAGACGACGGACATGTCCCAGCGCAGCGGCGAGACGGAGACGGTTGCGCTCATGGGCCCCCCAGGCATCTCGGTGGTCGGCGGCACCGACCCTACCAAGCGCACGGACCGCTAGTCTGCCCTCGACGTGTACTCCTCCCTGTTCCGTCCCCGGTGGGTCCTGGGCCACGCCGTCGTCCTGGCGGTCGTCGTGGCGTGCGTCCTGCTCGGGCAGTGGCAGCTGCGACGGCTCGACTCCCGGCGCGAGCTGAATGCGCTGATCGAGGCCCGCGCCGCCGCCCCCGTGGCCGACCTCGGTGACCTCCTGCCGCTCGGACCCGAGGACGGCTACCGGCGGGTGCGGGCATCCGGAACGTACGACCCCCAGACCGAGGTGATCGTCCTCGGGACGGGGTTCGGAGACGGACGCCCCGGCAACCGCCTGCTCACCGCACTGCGGACCGATGCAGGCGTGCTCGTCGTCGACCGCGGGGTCGTCCCCCCACGGATGGACCGCCCGCCGGTCCGCGGCGCAGGACCGCCTTCCGGACGGGTGGAGGT
>DATLFR010000059.1 GCA_035540895.1 Actinomycetota bacterium
ACACCGGCCGGTACCGGCAAGGCGAACGTGGCGGTGGTGAAGGTCCCCGACCCGAGGCTCGACCGGCTCACGGAGCTTTTGAGCGCCGCGAAGGCGACCCCCGCGCAGGTGAGGCTCGTCGACGTCCCCGGCCTCAGCGCCCAGTCGCTGGGGGAGGCCCGAGAGGCGGACGCCCTCGCCGTGGTGGTCCGGGCGTTCGGCTCCGACGCCGACCCCGCGCGCGACCTGGCTGCCTTCCGGGCCGAGTGCGCGGTGGCCGACCTGTCCACCGTCGAGAGGTCGATCGACCGTCTGCGGAAGAAGGCGAAGGCGGGAGCGGCCCCGGACGCCAAGGCCGAGCTGGAGGTCTACGAACGGGCGGAGGCGGTCCTGGGCGAGGACAGGTGGCTCGTCGAGGAGCGGTGGGCGCCGGACGAGGCGAAGATGCTCCGCAACATGGGGCCGCTCACGCTGAAGCCGGTCCTGCACGTGGCCAACGTCGACGAGACGTGGGACGGGTCCGAGCTGGGCTTGCCGCGGCCGGCGGTCGCCGTCCGGGGCCTGCTCGAGGCGGAGGCGGCCGAGCTCGACGAGGCGGAGGCGGCCGCGCTCATGGAGGAGTTCGGGGTGTCGGAGTCGGCGATGGCTCGGTTCGTTCACGCCCTCTACGAGCTGCTCGACCTGATCTCCTTCTTCACGGGCAACGAGAAGGAGGCGCGCGCCTGGGAGATACCGCGCGGCACGAAGGCCCCGCGCGCGGCCGGTCAGGTGCACACCGACTTCGAGAAGGGGTTCATCCGCTGGGAGGCGGTCGATTTCGAGGACTTCATGCAGCTCGCCTCCTGGGACGCCGCCCGGTCGGTCGGCAAGCTCCGCGTGGAGGGCCGCGACTACGAGGTTCGCGACGGCGACGTCGTGCGGATCCTGCACTCCTAGATGGGCTGGGTCTTCTACGTCGCCTACGGGTCCAACCTCGACGCGGACAGGTTCGGCTGCTACCTGGTGGGCGGGCGTCCGGACGGGGCCACCAGGTCGAACGCCGGGAGCCGGGACGGCACCTCCTGGGTGGCGGCGTTCCCCGCCCGGACACGCCGTCCGGTCTGCTTCGCCGGCTGGTCGCGCACCTGGGGGGGCGGAGGGATGGCCTTCCTCGACCCTCAGGCGTCGGACGACGTCGTGACCCCCGTGCGCGTATACCTGATCACCCACTCCCAGTTCGAGGACCTGGTCGCCCAGGAGAACGGGCTGGGGCCGGGTTCGGTGGCCATCGACCCCCAGTCGCTCAGCGACCCCGGACAGGTCCGAGGCGACTGGGGACGGTACGACCTCGTGGTGAGCTGGGGGAGCCCGGACGGCCACCGAGCGATGGCCACCGTGACGTCCACGCGGCGGACCGACCACGCACCACCGACCGCCCACTACCTGCGCGTACTCGCGCGTGGGCTGCGCCAGTCGCACGCGATGTCCGACGACGAGATCGAGCGCTACCTGGCCGCGCGCCCGGGGATCGTGGACCCCGACGCGGTGCGCGCGGTCCTCTAGGCTCCCGCGGACGCGAACTGCGTCCGGTAGAGCACCGAGTACGGACCCTGGGCCCCCACGAGATCGAGGTGCGGACCGCGCTCGACGATCCGGCCCCGCTCGATCACCAGGATCTCGTCGGCCTGCACGATCGTGGACAGGCGGTGCGCGATCACCAGTGAGGACCGTCCGGACAGCGCCTCCCCGAGCGCCCGCTGGATGAGGCTCTCCGAGGTCGAGTCGAGGTGGGCGGTCGCCTCGTCGAGGATGACGAGGGCCGGGTCCTTGAGCAGGACGCGGGCGATCGCCACCCGCTGCTTCTCGCCTCCCGACAGCCTGTACCCACGTTCGCCCACCACCGTGTCGTACCCGTCCGGGAGCGACGCGATCAGGTCGTGGATGCGCGCCGCCTTGCACGCCTCGACCATCTCCGCCTCGGTCGCGTCGGGCCGCGCGTACATCAGGTTGTCGCGCAGCGACTCGTGGAAGAGGTGGGCGTCCTGGGTCACCACACCGATGGCGCGGGCGAGCGAGTGCAGCGTGAGGCCGCGGACGTCGTGGCCGTCGAAGGTCACCCTCCCGCGCGTGGCGTCGTGCAGCCGGGGGACGAGCGAGACGATCGTGGACTTCCCGGCTCCCGACGGGCCGACGAGCGCGACCATCTTCCCAGGCGTGATCTCGAACGAGACGTCCTCGAGCACCCACGCCTCGGTCGCCGGGGCGGTGACGGTGCCCGGCTTCGATTCGAGGGACCCGATCGGGACCTCCTCCGGGGTTGGGTAGCGGAACCAGACCCCCTCGAAGCGGACGTGTCCGCGAGGGTCGCGCAGCTCGACCGCGTCGGGCGCGTCGGCGATGGGGGTGGGGAGGTCCATGATCTCGAAGACGCGGTCGAAGCTGACGCCGGCGGTCATGAGGTCGACGCGCGCGTTCGTGAGCATCGTGAGCGGTTGGTAGAGCTGGGCGACGTAGGCGGCGAACGCGACGATCGTGCCCAGGTCCATCGCGCCCGCGAGCGCGAAGCGTCCACCCAGCCAGTACACGAGGGCCGTGGCCAGCGCGGTGACGAGTCCGAGCGCGAGGAAGAAGGTCCGGAACAGCATCGCCAGACGCACCCCGATGTCGCGCACCCGTCCGGCCCGCTCGGCGAACCCCTGGTGCTCCGTACCCGGATCGCCGAACAGCTTCACGAGCAGCGCGCCCGAGACGCCGAAACGCTCGGTCATGGTCGCGTTCATCGAGGCGTTGAGGTTCATCTGCTCCCGGGTCGCCTTCTGCAGGCGCTTGCCCACCGAGCGCGAGGGGACGATGAAGAGCGGCAGCGCGCACAGGGTCAGCAGGGTGAGCTGCCACGAGAGCCGCATCATGATCACCAGCGCGATCACGACCATCACCACGTTGGACACGATCCCGCCGATCGTGTTCGTGAGCGCGCCCTGGGCCCCCACGACGTCGTTGTTCAGGCGGCTGATCAGCGAGCCGGTCTGCGTGCGGGTGAAGAACGCGATCGGCATCCGCTGCACCTTGTCGAAGAGGCTCGTGCGCAGGTCGTAGATGACCCCCTCCCCGATCCAGGCCGAGACCCACCGGCCGGCCAGACCGAGCCCGGTGGAGGCCAGGGCGATGCCGATCACGACGAGGGCGAGCCGGTCGAGCCGGGCGAAGGAACCGGGCGGGACGGCTCCCGTGGTGGCCCGGTCGACGCTGGACGCCTCGAGCAGACGGATCAGCTCACGCAGCACGAGCGGCTGGACGAGCGTCACGGTCGAGGCGGCCACCGTCGTGAGCAGGAACAGGGCGATCTTCAGCCGGTGGGGCTCCGTGAACTCGAACACACGGCGCCACGTCCCGGCCGGCACCTCCGTGTGCTCGTCGGCTCCCATCCGCACGTGGCGGATCATCGGTCCCATCATCGCGACCTCAGTATCGCCGGTGCGGTAGCGTGCGGACGCGATGACCTCGCCGGACGAGATCCTGGCCGCGCTGGCCGCCCGCGGGTACCGGAGGACGGGCTCGAGGCGGGCGATAGCCGAGGCGATCGTGGCCGCCGGGAGCCACTTCACCGCCGACGACCTCGGCGCCCGCCTGCCGCGAGTGGACCGCTCGACCGTCTACCGCACCCTGGACACGCTGGAGGAGGCGGGGATAGTCGACCACGTCCACCTCGGACACGGTCGCGCCGTCTACCACCTGGCGCACGAGGACCACCACCATCTCGTCTGCGAGTCCTGCGAGACGGTGATCGAGCTCCCGCTCGAGAAGCTGCGGAGCCTGGCCGGGGCGGTGGACCGGGAGTACGGGTTCGAGCTCGACCGGAGGCATTTCGCGCTCGTGGGCCGGTGTGGGTCCTGCCGGGTCACCGGCGGGGGACCGAGAGCGGGTCGAACCCGTACGGCAGCTCCAGACGGTGGGCGGCGAGGAGCTCGCGGTCGCTCATGACGTCGGTGGTGGGTCCGTCGGCGACGACGAGGCCGCCGTCGAGCACCACGGTCCGGGGGCAGAGCTCCAGCGCGTAGGGCAGGTCGTGGGTCACGACGAGCAGGGTCAGGTCGAGCCGGAGCAGGACGTCGAGCAGCTCCCGTCGCCCGGCCGGGTCGAGGTTGGAGGTCGGCTCGTCCAGCACCACGATCTCGGGGTCCATCGCCAGGACCGTCGCGACCGCCACCCGGCGGCGCTGCCCGACCGAAAGGTGGTGCGGGGGACGGTCGGCGTGCTCGAGCATCCCGACCGCGCGCAGCGCCGCCTCGACGCGGGAGTCGAGCTCGGCTCCCCGCAGGCCGAGGTTGGCCGGTCCGAACGCCACGTCCTGACGGACGGTCGGCATGAAGAGCTGGTCGTCGGGGTCCTGGAAGACGATGCCGACCCGGCGGCGGATCTCGCGGAGGTTCTCCTTCGTGACCGGGAGCCCGCCGACGTGCACCTCACCCATCTGCGGGAGGTGGATGCCGTTGCAGTGCAGGACCAGCGTCGTCTTGCCCGCGCCGTTCGGACCGAGCACCGCCACCCGTTCGCCCCGCTGGACGCTCAGGTCCACGCCGAAGAGCGCCTGGTGCCCGTCCGGGTAGGCGAAGGCGAGCCCGCGGATGTCGAGCGCGGCGGTCATCGAGCCACCGTCCACGCGGAGATCGCCACCAGCGCGGCGGCGGCCGGGACGGTCAGCGCGAGCGCCCACTGCGAAGCGGCGGCGGCATCCCGCGCCAGCAGGGGCGCACGGCCGTCGTAACCGCGCGAGCGCATCGCGAGCCACACGCGCTCACCGCGCTCGTAGGACCGGATGAAGAGCGCACCGGCCGAAGCCGCCACCGCCCGCGCCTGCCAGAGCCATCTGGGGTCGTGGCCCCTGGACCGCCGCGCGATGTCCATCCGCCGCATCTCGCTCGCGACCACCTCGCCGTAGCGGACCATGAACGCGGCGATGGCCACGAGCGGCTGCGGCAGCCGCAGCCGCTCGAGGCCGGACAGGAGCTCCGCGACGCTCGTCGTCCCCGCGACGACGAGCGTCGCCCCAACCCCGATGGTGGCCTTCGCGCCGATGTTCCAGGCCGCCCAGAGCCCCTCCACCGACAGGGACAGGCCCGCGACCTCCGTGCGTGGCCCCCCTCCGATGAACGGCAGGAAGAGGGCGAAGAGCACGAACGGGGTCTCCACCGTCATCCGCGTGAGCATGAACCGCAGCGGGAGCCCGGCCACCGCGGCGAGCGAGCCGACGACGGCCGCGTAGACGCCGAACGCCCAGAAGGCCTCCCGGGGGGTGGCGACGACGGCCAGCACGAACCCCAGCTGGGCGGCGATCTTGCACTGGGGAGGCAGGGCGTGCAGGGGGGAGCGTCCGTGGCGGTAGAGCAGGTGCCCGTGCCCGGCTCCCATCACCCGTCCTCGGTTCGCGGCCTCAGCGCCTTCAGGGCGCCGAAGAGCAGGACCCCGACCCCGAAGGTGAGGACCACTCCGAGGACACCGGCCAGCCCGGTCGCCATGCGGTCGTCCTCCACGCCGCGCACCGCGTAGTCGGCGACGGGGGACCGGGAGAGCGCGTGCTCGCGCTCCCGCTCGGCGATCCCGTGGTCCGTGGCCACCCGCTCGAGCCCGTCCGGCTGTGAAGAGGCGTACGGGCTCAGGAGCCCCGCGAGTGCTATCGCGACCAGGAGGCCCCCCGCGACGAGGTAGCGCATCAGGTGGCCGTCCTGATCTCGAGCGCGGGTCGCGCGGCTGCCGGTGCGCCGTAGACGAGGTCGGGGCGGACGGACAGGACGGCTCCGACGGTGAGCGCGGTGATGACGCCCTCCCCGATGCCGATGAGCGTGTGCACGGCGACCATCGCTTTCAGGACAGTGGCGATATCCACCTCGCCCGCCCCCCCGATCGCGTACTCGGCGACGAAGGCGGCCGCGGCGATCACCACCGAGAGCGTGGCCGCGACGCCTGCCGCGGCCACCACGGCGGTGCGCCCGTTCCCCAACGCCGACCGCAGGACGAAGAACAGGCCGTACCCGGGCAGCGCGGTGAGGAGCCCCATGTTCAAGACGTTGAGGCCGAGCGCGGTCAGGCCACCGTCCGCGAAGAGCGCCTGGACCCCGAGCACGACCGTCAGGCAGAGGACCGCCGCCCACGGACCGACCAGGACCGCAGCGAGCACCCCGCCGATGAGATGTCCGGACGTGCCCGCCGCGACCGGGAAGTTCAGCATCTGGACGGCGAAGACGAAGGCGGCCACGAGCCCGGCGAGGGGGGCGAGGCGTTCGGACAGGGTCCGGGCGGCCTGGCGGAGGGCGACCGCGACCCCTCCGGCGCTGACGACTCCCGCCCCTATCGACGCGCCCGCGCCGATGAACCCGTCGGGGATGTGCAAACCAACCTCCCGCCCTTCTTGCGACCTGGTCGCGATACGAGCCTAGCCCTCGGCGGGCACGGTGCCAAGCGGGGCCACATCGGTCACGTAGGCCCGGTCCACGTGGTCGACGTGGAACCCGAGCCGCTCGTAGAGCGCCACCGCCCGCTTGTTCGACGCGTCCACGTAGAGCATCCCCTCGGGCATCCCGACCCCAGCCAGGTGCTGAAGACCCGCGAGCACGAGCGCCTTGCCCAGTCCGGTCCCCTCGTGGGCGGGGTCCACCCCGATCACGTAGATCTCGCCCAGCCGGTCGTCGGGGTGGACCTTCGTCCAGCAGAAGCCGGCGAGGCCGTCCCCCGCGTCGACGGCGAGCAGGAACCCCGCGGCGTCGAACCAGTCCTCGCCGATGCGCTGGCGGAGGGTGTCCGCATCCCACGCGCCCTGCTCCGGGTGGTGGCGGAACGCCCGGTTGTTGACGCGCAGCCAGGCGTCGTCGTCGACTCCGGGGCGGAAGGCCCGCAGCGAGATGCCCTCCGGCAGAACGGGGTCGGGGAGCCCGTCGAGCGGGCGGCGCAGCTGGAGCAGGTCACGTCCACGGCGCAGCCCGAGGCGGTGGGCGAGGCCGTCGTGGATGTCCGTGGGCTTGAACACCCACATGTGGACGTGTCCGCCACCGGCGGCTCCCACCTCGCCGAGCGCCGTCCGGGCCAGCATCAGCTCGATCCCTATCCCTCGATGCTCCGGGTGGACGACCACCTCGAGGCCCCACTGGTCCGAGCCGGTCCGGGAGATGTGCGCGTACCCGACCACGTGGGGGTGCCCCGGCTCCCGGGCGACGATCCCGACGAGCCCGCGGCGTCCGCCGTGCACCAGGTCGAGCCACTTGTGCTCCCCGAGCGCCTCGTGGCCGTCGTGGGCCGACACCGCGTCCAGCAGGTCGGAGATCGCGTCCACGTCGACCTGGTCGACATCGCGGACGATCTGGAGGTCGGGTCCGGACACAGTGGTAACACTAGGGTCTCGCGACCACCGAGGAGGATGCGCATGGACCTCAAGGGAGTGGAGATCACCTGGCTCGGTCACTCGACGGTCCGGTTCCGTACGCAGGATGGGACGGTCGTCCTCGTCGATCCGTGGGTGATGAACAACCCCGCCTGCCCCGACGAGCACAAGCAACCCGACCGGATCGACCTGATGCTGATCACGCACGGGCACTTCGACCACATCGGCGACGCGGTCGAGCTGGCCAGGCGTCTCGAGCCCGAGACCTGGTCGATCTTCGAGACCAGCGTCTGGCTCACCTCGAAGGCCGTCCCCAACGCGAGCGGGATGAACATCGGGGGGACGGTGGAGGCCCGCGGGGTCCGGTTCACGATGACCCCGGCCGTGCACTCCTGCGGGATCCTCGACGAAGGCCAGATCGTGTACGGAGGGAGCGCGGCGGGGTACGTGATCGAGTTCCCCGGCGGTCTGCGCGTCTACCACTCAGGGGACACGACGGTCTTCGGAGACATGCAGCTGATAGCCGAGCTGTACCGTCCGGACATCTGCCTGCTCCCGATCGGCGACCTCTACACGATGGGCCCCCTGGAGGCCGCGCACGCCGTGAAGCTCCTGGGCGCCCGGACCGTCGTCCCCCTGCACTTCGGCACCTTCCCCGCCCTCACCGGGACCCCCGATCAGCTGCGGGAGCTCGTCGGAGGGGATGTGGAGGTCGTCGAGCTCGAGCCGGGGGTGGCGGTCACCTAGCCGGGGTCACCCCATCGCGGAGCGGATGAGGGCGAGGTCCTCGGCCAGCTCCTCGAGCGTGCCGGGCGTCTCCGAGATGAACACCTCCGCCTTCGTGGCGCGGAGCATGTCGGTCAGCACGTCGGTGCCGATGCGGCCCGTGCCGAGCTTCGTGTGGCGGTCGCGTCCGGACCCGAACTCGTCCTTCGAGTCGTTCACGTGCACGACGTCTATCCGCCCTACGATGGCCAGGACCCTCTCGACCGCGTCGCTGAGGTCCTCGCCGGCCGCGTGGGCGTGACAGGTGTCGAAGCAGAACCCGACCCCCAGGTCTCCCACCGCGTCCCACAGGCGCGCGAGCGCGTCCCACGTACGGGCGACCGCGTTCGTCCCGCCGGCGGTGTTCTCGATCAGCACCCGCACATCGGTACGCAGCCGGTCGAGCGACCGCGCCCACCGCTCCACCCCCGCCTCGATCCCGTCCTCCGAGTGGCCGCCGTGCACGATGACCGCTTCCGCTCCCACGGCGGCGGCCGCGTCGCAGGTCTGCTGGAGGATCTTGCGGGAGCCGAACCGGACGTTGTTGCGCGGCGAGCAGACGTTGATGAGGTAGGGCGCGTGCACGTAGACCGCGACATCGGAGGCCGCGAGCTCGGAAGCGTCGGCGCGCGGGGGCGGCTTCTCCCACCCCTGGGGGTCGGACAGGAAGAGCTGGACGGCGTCCGCCCCGATCGCCGCGGCCGCCTCGAGCGGCCGGTCCGACCGCACATGGGCTCCCACCACCGTCATGGGGGCAGGTTCTCATGCCGGGCACGGGAACATGCGTTCTGAAAGTCGTCTGTTTCAGACCGCGATCGCGGGGTATCCATGGCTCGAAGTCGAAGGAGTACCACCCCAGCCCGGAACAGGGCCCGGCCCGCAACCCCCCGTGGGCCGGGCCCTGTTCCGGGCTGGGG
>DATLFR010000060.1 GCA_035540895.1 Actinomycetota bacterium
TCGTTCAGGTACGTGTTGTACGGCGACTCACGCTGGAGGTCGCGTCTCGTGGGGATCTTGTGCCGGGGCGCGTCGTAGAGCGCCGTGATGTCGATCTGGAGGCGCATCCCCTTCCGCAGGCGGTTGTAGATGACCGCGGAGACCATGGCCCGGTCCTCGTCCAGCTTCGCCTCCCGCTCGATCAGGGAGGCGAGCGTGACCGCCTCGTACTTCGTGAGCCCGGCCGCTTCCGCCCGGGTCCAGTCCAGGTCCGCGGCGTGCGCTTCGAACTGGTCGACCATGCGCCGGACCAGCTGCTCCGCCGTGTCGTGCTCGGAGAGGGAGTAGGTCTCCGGGAACAGGAACCCTTCCAGGCTCTCCACGCCCTGCGGCTGGATGGAAGCGCGGATACGTCCCGAGGTGGCCACCTCCAGGAAGGCCTCCTCGGTGATGTGGGTCCGCTCGCCCACCCGTCTCGCGATCTGCGCGACCGTGTACCCCTCCGGGATGGTGATGCTGGAGAGCCGGTCCCTGGGTCCGGAGGCGAGTGCGTCGAGCGCGGCCTGGACACCGAGCCCCTTCCGCAGCTCGTACCGCCCGGCGCGGATCGTGCCGTCGAGCCCTCGCAGCCTCGACATGAGGCGGAACCCGGCCGTCGAGCCGATCACCTCGTTCTCGACGAGCAGCTCCGCGATCTGGACGGTGCTGGCGCCCGCGGGGACGGTGACCTCAACGGACTCGCCCGGGTCCGGACGGCGGGTGAGTGCGTAGGCGGTGGCGGCTACGGCGAGCGCGGTCAGTACCGTAAGGACGGCGGCGGTCTTGCGGATCATCCGTCGAGCTGGTCCCGCTGCTCCCGCCAGTCCGGACGCTCCCGCCTCCGCAGCGACGGCCGTCCCGCTCCCCCCTTGCGCTCGCGAGCGCGCCGGGGTGCCTCCACCACGAGCTCGGGGAGGACGACGTCGTCTACGTCCGGCGCCGCTCCATTGACGCGCGCATCGAGGTAGGACCGCAGGATCATCGCGGCCGCCACCTTGTCCACCGTCTCCCGCTGCTGTCGCGCGGAGACGCCCGCCTCCCGCATGCCGCGCGAAGCCTCGACGGTGGAGAGCCGCTCGTCCCACATCGCGACCGGCGACCCCCAGCGCTCCTCCAGCGAGCGGGCGAACGACCGGGCCGCCTCGGCCGCCACACCGGTCGAGCCGTCCATCTTCAGTGGGAGCCCGACCACGATCTCGTCCGCCTCCAGCCGACGAGCCACCCCGAGGACCGACTCGACCAGGCTCGATCCCTTCTTGCGCTTCAGGACGTCGAGGGGCTGCGCCGTGCGTCCGAGGGCGTCGGAGACGGCGAGCCCCACCCGGGTACCGCCGTAATCCACGCAGAGGACCCTCGGCATCAGCCGAGCGCCCCCTGGGCCGACTCCCGCGCCTGGGCGAGCGCGCGGTCGAGCCCGTCCGGCTGGCCGCCCCCGCCCATGGCGAGGTCGGGCTTCCCGCCCGCCCGACCGCCGATCGCCGCGGCCGCCGACTGGAGGATCACCCTCATGTCCACGCCTTCTTCGACGAGGCTGCGGTGCGCCGCGCCGACGAGGTTGGCCTTGCCGTTCCCGGCCGTCCCGAGGATGACGATCGATCGGTCCAGACGGTCGCGCAGCGCGATGGCGAGCTCCCGGAGCGCCCCGACGTCGTCGCTGCGCCGGGAGACGAGGAGCCGCCCCCGTCCTATGTCGGACACGGATGGAACCAGCTCGTCCACGGCCGCCCCGATGCGGTCCTTCTGCTGACGGTCCAGCGCGCGCTGCAGGTCCTTCTGCGTGGACAGGAGCCGCTCCACCCCGGACGCGAGCTCGTCGGGCGCGACGCGCGCCATCTCGGCCGCGCGCTCCGCCTCGCGCAGCCGCGTGTTGACCCACCGGAGCCCCTCGACCCCCGTGAGCGCCTCCACCCGTCGGACGTTCGAGCCGATGCTGCCCTCGCCCAGGATCTTGATCAGTCCGATGCGGCCCGTCTCAGCGACGTGCGTGCCGCCGCAGAGCTCGCGGGAGTAGTCCCCCACCTCGACCACCCGGACCGTGTCCCCGTACTTCTCCTCGAAGAAGGCGAGGGCGCCGAGCTCCTCGACGGCCTCTCGGAAACCCGTCTCGAAGGCGCGGACCCGGTCGTCGTGTTCGACCTTGGTGTTGACGTGCTCCTCCAGCTCGTCGAGCAGGTCGCGCGACAGGCCCGTGAAGTGGGAGAAGTCGAACCGGAGGCGACCGGGTTCGACGAGGGAGCCCATCTGGCGGACGTGGGTGCCCAGCGTGTCACGGAGCTGGTGATGGACGATGTGGGTCGCCGTATGGGCCTGCTCGGCTCCCGCTCGGGCGTGGAGGTCGACGACGGCGGTGACCCCGGCGCCGACCGAGATCTCGCCGGTCTCCACCTGCACGCGGTGCAGGATGATCCCGCCTCGCTTGCGCGTGTCCAGGACCTGGGCTCGCCCCGCAGGGCTCTGCAGCCACCCGCGGTCGCCGATTTGTCCACCCCCTTCGGGGTAGAACGGCGTGCGGTCCAGGACGACGTCCGCCTCGGCTCCCGCCTGCAGGACCGGCACGGCCTCCGTGCCCGCCAACACGGCGAGCACCTCGCCCTCGGCCTGCAGGGACGTGTACCCGAGGAAGGCCGTGTCCGGCACCTGCAGCCCGACGCGCTCGGACTCCCCCGCCTTCTGCTGATGGGCCGCCCGGGACCGGTCCCTCTGGACCGTCATCTGCTCCTTGAACGCCTCCAGATCCACGGACAGCCCGGCGTCCTGCGCCACCTCCTGGGTGATCTCGAGGGGGAAGCCGTAGGTGTCGTAGAGGCGGAACGCGACCTCGCCGGACAGGACGGTCCCACCGGACGAGTTGATCTCGTCCTGCAGCAGACCGAGACCGGCCTCCAGCGTGCGCCCGAACCGCTCCTCCTCCTGCGCGACCACCCTCAGGACGGCCTCCCGGTTGCGGACGAGCTCCGGGTAGACGTCCCCGAACTCCTCGATCACCACATCGCAGAGGGGCACGAGCAGGGCGTCGGTGACCCCGACCTGCCGCGCCTTCGTGACGGAGCGGCGGAGGATGCGCCGCAGGACGTACCCACGGCCTTCGTTGGACGGCATCACACCGTCGGCTATCAGGAAGGTGACGGCCCGGGAGTGGTCGGCGAGGATGCGCAACAGCCGCGTCTCGGCGGGCCCGGCGTCGCGTCGGGCTCCCGTGATCTCCTCGGCCCGAGCGATGATCGGGGTGAAGACGTCGGTGTCGTAGTTCGTCGGGACGTCCTGGAGGATGGTCAGCATCCGTTCGAACCCCATCCCGGTGTCGATGCCCTTGCGTTCCAGATCGCCCACGATGTTCAGGTCGTCGTCCTGGACGAACTGCATGAAGACGAGGTTGTAGAACTCGCGGTAGCGGTTCTCGTCGCCCCCGTCGGGACCCGTGGGGTGCTCGTCTCCGAAGGCCGGCCCCCGGTCGTAGAACAGCTCAGAGCATGGACCGCACGGCCCCGCCCCGCCCATGTCCCAGAAGTTGTCCTTGCGTCCGAACCGAACGATCCGGGACGAGGGCACCCCCACCTCCCTCTCCCAGATCTGGGCCGCCTCGTCGTCGTCGGTGTAGACGGACACCCAGATCCGGTCGGGATCGAGCCCGAACGGACCCGTGCAGAGGTCCCACGCGAACCGGCACGCCTCGGACTTGAAGTAGTCGCCGATCGAGAAGTTCCCGAGCATCTCGAAGAAGGTGTGATGGGCGGGAGAGGTGCCGACCTCCTCTAGATCGTTGTGCTTCCCGCCCGCCCGGAGGCACTTCTGGGCGGTCGTGATCCGCGGGTAGGGAGACTGCAACTGCCCGAGGAAGTAGGGCGCGAACTGGACCATCCCCGCCACCGTGAACATCACGGTCGCGTCGGACGGGATCAAGGAGGAGGAGGGCAGCACCTTGTGCCCCTGCTCCTCGAAGAACCGCAGGAACGTCTGACGGGCGTCCTTCGCGCGCATGCGCCCAAGGATATCGGCTGACGATGCTGCTAACGGTAGGTCCTGCGCGGGGGTGTCCGCCGCGCGAGACTGTACCGGCCCCCGACCAGGAGCCCCCTCGTGACCGCGACCCCCCGAGACGATCGACGCCCGCCCGCGTGGCAAGGACCCGGTGACGGCCGGGGTGCCGAGCGCGCGCCGGTGGAGGTGCCTGAGGAGGCGTGGCCTTCGCCGTTGGAGGAGGCGTCGCTGAGCGCGTTCTTCGCCCGCCTGCTCCCGGCTCTGCGGGCCTTCCGGTACCCGCACTACCGGATCCTATGGGTCTCGGGCGTCCTGTCCAGCGTGGGGAACTGGATGCAGACGGCCGCATACGGGGTACTCGTACTCGGCCTCACAGGCAGCCCGCTGCTGACGGCCCTGATCCCGGCGTCACAGCAGTTCCTGATGGGTCCCCTGGGACCCGTGGGCGGCCTCCTGGCGGACCGGTTCAACCGCCGGAACCTGCTGATCGTCACGCAGTCGGCGTTCGCGATCTCGGCGGCGGGGATAGCCGTGCTCATCCTGATGGGAGACCCTCGGCCGGCCCCGCTGCTCGCCATCTCCCTGGCCACGGGCGTGTTCATGGCCGTCAACTTCCCGGCCTACCAGGCGTTCTTCCCTCGCCTGATACCACCCGGGGAGATGCCGAACGCGGTGGCGATGAACTCCGTGTCGTTCAACGTCGCGAGGATCGTCGGGCCATCCATCGGTGCCGTGATCCTGCGCATCTGGGGGCCGGGACCGGTCTTCCTCGTCAACGCGGCGACCTTCGTCCTGTTCGCGGTCGCTCTCATGTTCATCCCGTCCCGGACGGGAGCGATCCCGGCCGCCCACCGCGACGCGGTCGGCTCCATCGGCGACGGTTGGCGGTACGTGAGGCGTGACCCGACCACGCGGACCCTCATCATGGGGATCGGGTTGATCAGCCTGTTCGCCCTGCCGGTCATCTGGCTCTCCCCGCTGATGGCGGACCGCATCTTCGGCTCCCCGCGCGACACCGGGTTCATCCTGTCCGCCATGGGAGGCGGGGCCATCTTCGGGGCGCTCCTCGCCGGCTCCCTGGGAGCGGACCGGCGTCCCCACATCGGGACGGTCTCCTACTTCCTGCTGGCACTGAGCCTCGGGGGGTTCGCCTTCGCAACCGTGCCCGCGCTCTCGCTGGCGCTGATCGCGCTGTTCGGCGCCTCCTACATGGGCGCGGCCGTGGTGATCAACTCGCTCGTCCAGCTCGTCACCCCGGACAGGATCAGGGGACGGGTGATGAGCCTGTACATGATGGCTTGGGTGGGACTGCTCCCCTACGGAGCGATCCTGGCGGGAGGGCTGGCCGAGTGGGTCGGCGGCGACCTAGGGGCCCCGCTGGCGCTCGCGGTCGGCGCAGGCCTCTGTCTCCTCTTCGCGATCCGCCTCGCGGTTCGGGGAGACTGGATCCCGCGGAACCCGGAGGCGGCGGACGGACCCGGCCCGGCGTCGGACTGAAGGAGCGTGCGATGGAGGTTGGATCGACCGGACGCGCGTCCCTGCAGGTGGATCAGGGGGACACGGCGGTCACCTTCGGCTCCGGCGATGTGGACGTCCTCGCCACGCCTCGGCTCGTAGCCCTCTGCGAGGAGGCGGCGGTGGCGGCCGTGGCCGGACACCTCGAAGCGAACAGGACCACGGTGGGTACGCGCATCACGCTCGACCACCTCGCTCCAACCCCGGTCGGTGGGAGCGTGGAGGCCACCGCGACCCTCGAGCGCGTGGACGGTCGCACCCTGGAGTTCTCCATCCGCGCGACCGACGCCCAGGGTGCGATCGCGACCGGTTCGCACGTGCGTGTGGTGGTCGACCGCCAGCGGTTCGAGGACGCCGCGGCGTCCCGCCGATGATCGGCGTATCCCACGAGGAGTTCGAGGTCCTGGTCGCAGAGGCGCTCGACTCGCTACCGGAGCCCTTCGCGTCGCACCTCGACAACGTGGAGGTGGTGGTCGCGGACGAGCCGTCGTCGGAGGAGCTCGAGGAGGCCGGCGTCGAGCCGGGTGCGTCGCTGTTCGGGCTCTACCAGGGGATACCGCAGACGGAGCGCGGGGCCGGGTACACGTTCGTGATGCCGGACAAGATAACCATCTACCGGCTCCCCATCGTGGCCGCATGCGGCGACCGCGACGAGGTGCGCGATGAGGTGGCCGTGACCGTCGTCCACGAGATAGCCCACCACTTCGGGATATCCGACGAGCGGCTCGAGGAGCTCGGGTGGGCGTGAGTCAGGCCAGGTTGGACGAACGCGGGTAGGCGACGGAGGGGTCGGTCAGGACGTTGATCAGGTAGGGCACGCCGGACTCGAACGCCCGGTCCAGCGCATCCGGGAGCTCCGACGCCTTCTCGACCGTCTCCCCCGCTCCCCCGAGCGCCTTCACCACAGCGTCGTAGGCGGTCTCCTGTCTGAGGTCGGCGGCGACGTCGTACCCGTACAGCATCTGCATGGGGTGCTTCTCCAGCCCCCAGATCCCGTTGTTGCCGACGATGGCCACGACCGGGAGCCGATGCCGGACGAGGGTGTCGAAGTCGAGTCCGCTGAAACCGAACGCGCCGTCGCCCAGCAGCAGGACCACCTGCCTGTCGGGATGGACGATGCGGGCGGCGGCGGCGTAACCGAGCCCCGTCCCGAGGCAGCCGTACGGACCCGGGTCGAGCCAGCATCCCGGGGTGTAGCTCTCGACCAGCTTCCCGGCGTACGAGACGAAGTCTCCCCCGTCGCAGATCACGACGGCGTCCCTGTCCAGCTTCGAGGACAGGATCCCGTAGACCCGCGCGGGGTGGATCGGGTGGGAGTCTCCCTCCAACTCGTCGCGCTCGCCCGCCCGCTTCGTCTGCTCGGCCCCCCGCAGCTTCTCTATCCACGCCTCCGGGTCGCTCCGGCGGGTCGCCGCGTCGGCTATGGCGGTGAGCGCGGAGTTCAAATCACCCGCGACGGAGGCAGCAGGCGAGGCATGACCGCCGAGCACGGACGGCGAGTCCTGGATGTGGACGACGCGCGCCCGCCCGAAATGGCCGAACCCGAGCCTGAAGTCGAGCGGGGTACCCACGACCACGACGAGGTCGGCCTCCCGGAAGGCGACCGAGCGGGCCCTAGAGAAGACGAGCTCGTGGTCGGCGGGCATGCATCCCCTGCCCATCCCGTTGAGCACGACGGGGATCCGGAGCTCCTGGGCGAGGTTGGCGAGCGCCTGCCAGGCTCCATCCCACCAGACGTCGGAGCCACCCACCAGGACCGGTCGTTCGGCGTCCGAGAGAAGCCTCGCCGCCGCCAGGACCTGGTCCGATCCCGGGGCAGGAGCACGCACCTCACGCGAGAGGCGGACGCCGCCGTCCTCGAGCAGCTCACGCCAGGCATGTCCCTGAGCCTCGCCCGAGGGTTCTGCCGGGAGGAAGAACGAGTCGAGGGGGAAATCGAGGAAGACAGGCCCGCGGTGAGGGGTCAAGGCCTCAGTCACGGCATCGTGGACGGCGCCCGCGGCGGCAGCCGGATCGAAGACGGTCTCTGCGCGCTTCGTGATGGACCGCACGAGCGGCAGGTGGTCCATCTCCTGCAGGCTCCCCGAGCCCCAGCGACCCTGAGGCGCACGACCGCCGAGGACGAGCACCGGGCTCCCGTTGAAGTGGGCCGAGGTGATCGGGCTGATCGCGTTCGTAACGCCCGGACCCGCCGTCACCGCGGCCACGCCGATGCCTCGCGTGAGCTTCGCGTGCCCCTCCGCGGCGAAGGTGGCCGTCTGCTCGTGACGGACATCTAGGAGTCGTATCTCGCGCTGCACGCACCCGTCGTACAAGGGGAAGATGTGGCCGCCCGAGAGCGTGTAGACGACATCGACCCCATGAGCTCGCAGCGCCGCAGCCGCCTGGTGCCCTCCGTTGGCCTCCATGATCCTCCCTCGCGCTCGCCCGACGAGCATCGTACAAGGGAGCCTGGATGGGCCCGACGTGGCATCCTTTGGGCCGGGGCCCGTAGCTCAGTCGGTCAGAGCAGTCGACTCATAATCGATCGGTCGCAGGTTCAAGTCCTGCCGGGCCCACCATCCGTCCGGGCGGCGGATGAGGCCTGCTCAGGGGATGCGGATGACGATGTCGTTCGCCGGTGACCCTGCGCAGGCCTTGGGGGCCGCCGAGACGTGGACGTCGGCCGCCCATGCGCCCGCTCTCGTTAGAGGCGTGTCTCCGGGGCTGTCCGCACCCTTCGTCCGTGCTCCGTGGATCCGGAGCCCGTCCGGAGATGCGTCCACGGCTAGGTAGGAGGCGCCCGTGCGCTGGTGCACGACTAGCCGGTTGCCGGCGTGCGCGCCTGCGGAGACCTGCTGCCCTGCCACGACCGGGGTCTGGTGCTCCTGGACGCCCGGGTCGGAAGAGTCTGGACACCCGGCCGCGGGCCCGGCCGAACCCAGCACGCAGAGGACAGACACCAAGGTCGCCGGCAGGATCCTTCTCATGACCCCTATTCTTCGACGCGGGCCGCTTCAGTCCTTCTGGACATGCAGAAGCGGCCCCCGGAGGGACCGCTTCGCAAGAAAAACCCGGCACCGACCTACTCTCCCACCACCGTTGGATGGCAGTACCATCGGCGCTGGAGGGCTTAACTTCCGGGTTCGGAATGGGACCGGGTGTGACCCCTCCGCCATGGGCACCGGGAAACCTATTCAGTTGTGTGAGGGAGCGTTGTCCGAAGCTCGGACAACCTCATAGTGAGCGCAGGCATCTTCAACCAAGCCCTCGGCCTATTAGTACCGGTCGGCTCAACGCATCGCTGCGCTTCCACCTCCGGCCTATCAACCCTGTGGTCTAGCAGGGGGCCTTACCCGGTTGACCCGGTGGGAGACCTCATCTTGGAGTCGGCTTCGCACTTAGATGCTTTCAGCGCTTATCCGATCCGCACATAGCTAACCAGCCGTGCCGCTGGCGCGACAACTGGCACACCAGAGGTGCGTCCGCCCCGGTCCTCTCGTA
>DATLFR010000061.1 GCA_035540895.1 Actinomycetota bacterium
GGGGTACTGCGTCCCCGAGGACACGCCCCTCCCCGTCCGGACCGTCGACCCGGCGCGACGCCCCCGGACCTCGGGCTCGGGCACCCGTCCGGCCGCCACGCCCGCCCCGGACCCGGGAGGCGGCGCGCCGACGCCGGCGGCGACGCCCGGCGGGGGTGCGACCCCGGCGCCGGCGACTCCCGGACCGACGCCCGCCCAGTAGCCACCGCGGTGCGGCTCGCGGAGGCGGAGCCCACCGGGTCCGACCAGCAAGCCGGGAGCCGGGACCCCCATGTGGTCGATGCGCCTATCGTGTTCGGGCTGGCTCGAGCGGCAACTCGGGGGTCTCGATGCGGACGGTCAGGAACGACGACGTCACCCTCTCCTACCGCACGTGGGGTGCGGGCCCTCCGCTGCTGCTGATCCACGGGGGGGCGGGAACCGGACGCGACCTCGCCCTCGTGCGGCAGCACCTCCAGGACGGGTTCACCGTCGCGGTTATGGACCGGCGCGGGCGGAGCGGGAACGACGCACGCCGAGCACACACCATCGGGGACGAAGCCCGGGACATCCTCGCGGTCATCGACGACATCGGGGAGCCCGTGCACGCGTTCGGACACTCCTACGGCGCGATCTGCCTCATGGAGGCGGCGGCGGCCGGCGCCCCCCTCAGGTCGATGACGGTCTACGAGCCGCCGGTCCGGGGGCCGGAGCTCGCCGATCGGCTGCGTGGCGTGGCGAGGCTGATCGAGGAGGGCCGCGCGGAGGAGGCGATGCGGTCCTTCCTCGTGCGGGTCGGTGCCACCGAGGAGCAGCTAGCCGTGCTGCGTGAGATCGGGGAGTGGGAGCGGGTCGTCGCCGGGTGCGGACCGTTCGTCGGTGAGGTTGGGGCGCTCACCGCCTGGGAGCCCGACCTGGAGCGGCTGGGCGAGCTCACGATCCCCGTCGTCTACCTCGAGGGCGCGGACACGGCCTCGGACTTCTACGACCGCGACCGCGTCATGAGCTGGCTCCCGGCCCACACCCGCGTGGTCTCGATGCCCGGCCAGACGCATACGGCGATCGGGTTCGCCCCCGCCCTGGTGGCGGACGCGATCAGGCTCGCCGCCGGCCCACAGCCCGTTTAGCCGACGGTCCAGGTGTCGCCGGACGCCAGCAGCGATGCCAGGTCGGCCTGCGACCGGCTCTGCGCGTCCGAGATCTGGCGCTCGATCATGTCCTCGTAGGTAGGACGCTCGACCGCGCGGAACACGCCGATGGGCGTCGGACCGGTCGGCGAGTGGGCCAGGCGGGACAGGGAGAAGGCGTGGGCTGCGTTCAGCGAACCCTCGTCGTGGACGACGAGGCGGTCCTCCCCCACCTCTTGGACGTCCACGATGCGAAGCGCTCCGTCGCCGTCGGCGACGACCCCCTTCGAGTCGTCGACGCCGAACCGGATCGGCTTGCCGTGCTCCAACCGGATCTGGTTCGCCTGCTTCGTCTGCCGGCCGGTGAGGGCGATGAACGCGTCGTCGTTGAAGATGTTGCAG
This sequence comes from Actinomycetota bacterium, assembly GCA_035540895.1. Lineage (NCBI taxonomy): Bacteria > Bacillati > Actinomycetota > Actinomycetota bacterium. The sequence continues at coordinate 1,509 of DATLFR010000061.1, forward strand.
TTCTGGTAGATCTCGATGAAGCGCGTCCCCTTGTGCTGGGCGGCGCGGCGCAGGACCGAGAGCAGGTGGGCGCGCTCCGAGTCGATCGAGCGGGCGACGAACGAGCACTCGGCTCCCAACGCGAGCGAGATCGGGTTGAACGGGTAGTCGGTCGACCCGAACGGTGTCGACTTGGTGACCTTCCCCATCTCCGATGTCGGCGAGTACTGCCCCTTCGTCAGACCGTAGATCTGGTTGTTGAAGAGCAGCACGGTCAGGTTCACGTTGCGACGCATGAGGTGGATCAGGTGGTTGCCGCCGATCGAGAGCGCGTCGCCGTCCCCGGTCACCACCCAGATGTCGAGCTCGGGGTTGGTCACGGCGAGCCCGGACGCGATCGCGGGGGCCCGACCGTGGATCGAGTGGAACCCGTAGGTGTTCATGTAATAGGGGAACCGCGACGAGCAACCGATCCCGGAGATGAAGACCGTCTTCTCCTTCGGGATCTGCAGCTCCGGCATGTAGGACTGGACGGTCGCGAGCACCGCGTAGTCACCGCAGCCCGGACACCACCTCACGTCCTGGTCGGAGGTGTAGTCCTTCTTCGTGAGCGCGACCTCTACGGGCGCGCTCACACCGCCGTTGCCGTCGCTCATGCGGTTGCCACTCCTTCCAGGTGCTGCAGCAGCAGCTCTTCGAGGTCGGCCGCCTTGAACGGGAGCCCGGCGACCTTGTTGTAGCCGATCGCGTCGATGAGGTACTCGGACCGGATCATCCGGACGAGCTGTCCGAGGTTGTTCTCGGGGACGATCACCCTCTCGTAGCGGCGCAGGACGTCGCCGAGGTCGGCCGGGAACGGGTTGAGGTGGCGGAGGTGGACGTAGGCCACCCGGTGTCCGTTCTTGCGGACGCGCCGGCAGGCGGCGCGGATCGGTCCGTACGTGGACCCCCAGCCCACGACCACCACGGGGGCGTCCGCGTCGTACAGGACCTCGGTGGGCGGGATGTCCGCCGCTATCCCGGCGATCTTCGCCGCACGCAGCCGGACCATGCGGTCGTGGTTGTCCGGGTCGTAGGAGATGTCGCCCCGTCCGTCCGCCTTCTCGAGCCCACCGATCCGATGCTCGAGACCGGGGGTGCCCGGGACCGCCCACGGCCGGGCCAGGGTCTCGTTGTCGCGGAGGAACGGCCAGTACTCGCCGTCCTGGTTCGGCTCCGTGGCCAGGTTCACGATCGAGCGCAGGTCGGGCAGGTCATCCACCGACGGGAGCTTCCACGGCTCGGCTCCCGTGGCGAGGAACGCGTCCGACAGGATGATGACGGGCGTGCGGTAGCGGATCGCGATGCGCGCCGCCTCCAGGACCGCGTCGAAGCAGTCGGCCGGCGAGGACGGCGCGATGATCGGGAGCGGCGACTCGCCGTGGCGCCCGTACATCGCGTGCAGCAGGTCGGCCTGCTCCGTCTTCGTGGGCATCCCGGTGGAAGGTCCTGCTCGCTGGACGTCGATCACGAGCAGCGGCAGCTCCACGGAGATGGCGAGCCCGATCGTCTCGGACTTGAGGTCGAGCCCGGGTCCGGACGTGACCGTGACGCCGAGCGCGCCGCCGAAGCTGGCCCCCAGGGCGGCCCCGGCGGCCGCTATCTCGTCCTCGGCCTGCATCGTCTTGATCCCGAACGCCTTGAACCGCGAGACGTCGTGCAGGATGTCCGACGCGGGGGTGATCGGGTAGCCGGCGAGCACCAACGGGAGGCCGGACCGCTCCGCCGCCGCGACCAGACCCAGCGAGAGCGCCGAGTTCCCGGTGATGTTGCGGTAGGTCCCGGGCTCGAGGGCGGCCGGCTTCACCACGAACGAGTGGGCGAAGACCTCCGTCGTCTCACCGAACGCGTACCCGGCCCGGAAGGACCGGACGTTCGCCTCCGCCACCTCCGGACGCTTCCCGAACCGCTTGCGCATCCAGTCCTCGGTGCCCTCGACCGGCCGGGAGAACATCCACGACAGCAGTCCCAGCGCGAACATGTTCTTGCAGCGCAGCATCTCCTTCTGGGTGAGGCCCTCGATCCCCTCGAGGGAGCCCAGCGTCATCTTGTTCAGCGGGACCTCGAAGACCTGGTAGTCGGCCAGGGTGCCGTCCGTGAGCGGGTTGGACGTGTACTCCGCCTTGGCGAGGTTGCGCTCCTCGAAGGCGTCGGTGTTGACGATGACCATGCCGCCCTTCTGCAGGTCGCCGAGGTTGACCTTGAGCGCGGCCGGGTTCATCGCCACGAGGACGTTCGGCTGGTCTCCGGGCGTGAGGATGTCGTGGTCGGCGAAGTGCAGCTGGAACCCCGAGACCCCGTACAGGGTGCCGGCGGGGGCCCTGATCTCGGCCGGGAAGTCGGGGAGGGTGGCCAGGTCGTTGCCGAACACGGCGGTCGCGTTCGTGAACCGGTCGCCGGTGACCTGCATCCCGTCGCCGGAGTCACCGGCGAAGCGGATCACGACCTGGTCGATCTCCTGGACGGTCTTCGTGGGCGCCAAGTCGTAACTCCTGCTCGATGGGACGGACCCCAAGTATAGGAACGGTTCCGCGCGGATTCAGCGGTGCGAGGAACCGATGGGACCTGGGAGGGGGGCCCGGCTCAGGCGGCGGCCGGCTCCATGCCGTGGCGGCGGGCGGCCTCCTGTCCGAACCGTCCGGTTATCACGCCCACGAACCTCTGGGAGGTGGGCAGGTTGCCGGCCGGCTTCAGCACGGCCACCTGGAACGTCCGGCCCTCCGCGCGGGCGAACGTCTTCGCCCGGTCGGACATGCGGTCCGCCTCCACCACCGTCGCCATGGCCGCCTCGTCGTCGGCGACGAATACGTCGCCCGGCTCCCCCCGTCCGATCCTGTCGCGCAGCTCGGCGGTCGGGGCGAACACGAACTCGACGCTGGCGTCCGAGAACTGCCCGACGAAGGACCTCCGGATCTCGTACAGGTAGTTCTCGAACCGAGACGACGCGAGGACCTTTATGGCGCCGGTGACGGCCTGTCCGGACGTGTCCCCCGCCTGCTGCGGCCCGGGGGTGGGTGTCTCCTGCGGGAGGATCTGGGGGTCGGGGGTCGTCACGGGCTTCAGCTCGGCCGTCCCGCAGGCGGCGAGCGAGACCAGCATGGCCATGCAGACGAGAGCGCGCGGTCGCATCGTTCCTCCCCCAGCTCGTTGGCGTCCGTAAGCATATGCCAGGGCGCGCGTATGAGAGGATGGAGACCTGACCACGGGCTCCCGTCGGGAGCCCGACCGATCGGGGGGACCATGCACCGCCTGCACCTCCTGAGACGCGCGGCCACGCTCGTCGCGGCGACGACGATCCTGTTCACGGCCACGGCTGCCGCCGGCGTGCGTGGGCGCGAGGTGGTCGACCGCCCGACGGGCGGGACGGCGGCTGCGTTGCTGTCCGGGGGAGCCGAGCACGTGGCGAGCATCCCCTACTCGGGCGGGTCGGACCTGGAGTTCGCGACGATCGGGGGCCGCGACTACGTCTTCGCCGGACGGGTGAACAGCTACATCCGCGGGATCGACGACCTCCGTCACCACATGCCGATCGTCGACGTGACGAAGCCGGGGGAGCCCGTCGTCGTCTCCGTCATCCCCTGCACGCTCTACCAGGGCGACGTGCAGCTGTTCCACCACGCCAACGGCCGGGTCACGCTCGTCCTGGCGCAGGACGATGCCGGCTCGGGGATCTGCGAGTACAAGCCGGGCGCCGAGATCGAGATCCCCCCCGGGTTCGTCACCTTCGACGTGACCGACCCGCGGAGGCCGCGCTTCCTCGGGCGGGCACGCGTCCCGACCGGCGCGCACAACACGACCGTGCATCCGACGGAGCCGCTCGTCTACGTCTCGAACTCGGACCTGCGGGTGAGCACCGCGGTCATCCACATCTGGGACATCTCCGATCCCGCCAGGCCGCGCCTGGTGCAGGACTGGCCCTACCTCCCCGCCAGTCCGCCGCACGACATCACGTTCAACACGGGCCGCGTGGAGCGCAGCGACGGCACCGTCCTCGAGCCGGGCCACCGCGCGTACGCGGCCGCGCTCACCCACACCGACGTGATCGACACGACCGACCCGCGCAACCCGAGGCTCATCTCGACGATCGCGCACCCGGAGCTGTCGCTGTCCCACCAGGCCGACCCGACCCCCGACGGGGAGTACCTCCTCGTCTCCGACGAGCTGGGAGGCGGCACCCTGTGGCCCGTCTGCCCGGGCGGCGGGGTCCACGTCTATCGGATCGGCCCCGAACCCCAGCTGGAGGCCGCGCCGGTGAAGGTGGGCGCGTTCTGGGCTGACGACCTGGGGTTGAACCACCCACGAGGCACCTTCCCAGCGAGCTGCACGTCCCACGTGTTCCGGATCAACCCGGACGGCCGCACCATGGCCATCGCCTGGTACTCGGCCGGCGTCCACGTGATCGACTTCCGGGGCATGCTCGAGGAGCTCGACGGCACCGGCGTGAGGGCGGGCTCCCGCACGATGGCGGCGGCGAAGCTGAGCCGGGCGGAGACGTGGGCGGCGAAGATGTGGCAGGACCGCCACCCCGGATTCGTCTTCGCCAACGACATGGGACGCGGGCTGGACATCTTCTACGTCCCGTCCTGCGACCCCACCTGCATCGCCGCCTCCTGACACCTAGACTGACGTTCGTCTCGGACGTCAGGAGGGATGCATCTTGCCCAAGGCGGGCGACCCGCTCTTCGAGCACCTCGAGCACCAGATGGAGGAGCTCATGGGTCAGATGGTGCGTCGCAGCGGCTCGGGTTACCGCCGGACCTGGGCGCCGCGCGTCGACGTGTACGAGACGGCGGACGAGTTCGTGGTCCTCGTGGACATCGCTGGTGTCTCCCCCGAAGACGTCGGTGTCGAGGTGGACGAGGACGAGGTGACGATCTGCGGCACCCGCCGGCTCCCCCAGGCGCGGACCGGGACGGGGTCCCGGCCGTTGCAGCTCGAGGTGCCGTTCGGACAGTTCGAGCGGCGGCTGCGGCTGCCGGTACGCGTCGACGCAGACCGCTCGACCGCCTCCGTCGACGCCGGCCTGCTGACGGTCCGGTTCCCGAAGATGCCGCGGTCCCGCAAGCGCGTCGAGGTGGAGGGCCAGTGAGCGCCCAGGAGGTGCAGGTGACGGGGCCGGGGGGTCCGTCCGGCGGGGCTCCCGACCTTCCCACCGAGGTGGCCGTCCTCCCGCTGCGCGACAACGTCCTCTTCCCCAACCTCGCCCTGCCCGTGCTGGTGGGACGCGAGCGGTCCCTCCGCCTCATCGAGGACGTGGTGGAGGGAGACCGGCTCCTGCTCACGGTGGCCGTGCGCCCGGAGGCGGACCCGGAGGCCGACCCCCCCGCGCCCGACCAGCTCTACGAGGTCGGCACCCTGGGGCGGGTGGCGGAGCTGCTCCGCCTGCCGTCCGGCGGGATGCAGGTCGCGCTCCAGGGGCTGGCCCGGGCGCGGACCGTGGAATGGCTGCGCGTCGACCCCTTCCCGGTGGCGCGCGTCGAGTACGTGGCCGAGCCCGACCCCGACGAGGAGGCGCAGGCCCGGATGAGATCCGTGCTCGGCGTCTTCCGCCGGGTGGCCGAGCTCGCCCCCTCGATCCCGCCGCAGTTCGCGATCGCCGCGATGAACGTCCGCGACCCGGGCGACCTGGCCGACTTCCTGGCCGCGAACATGAACGTGGACCTGACCGACAAGCAGCGCCTGCTCTCCGAGCCTCGTGCGGCTGCGCGGCTCACCATCCTCGAGGAGCTGCTGAACGACGAGCTCGGCCTCCTCGAGCTCTCGACCCAGACCCAGCGTGAGCTCTCGGAGGATGTGCAGAAGCTGCACCGCGAGCAGTTCCTGCGCCGGCAGCTCGAGGTGATACGCCGGGAGCTGGGCGAGACCGACGAGCGCGGGTCGGAGCTGACCGACCTGCGGGAGCGCGTCCGGGACGCGGAGATGCCGGACGAGGCGCGCAAGGCGGCCGAGCGTGAGCTGGACCGCCTGGACCGCATGCAGCGCGGCTCCCCCGAGGAGACCGTCTCCCGCACGTACCTGGAATGGCTGCTCGAGACCCCGTGGCGTCGCTTCTCAGACGACGACCGCGACATAACCAAGGCGCGTCAGGTGCTGGACGCAGACCACTACGGGCTCGGCGACGTGAAGCAGCGGGTCCTCGAGTACCTGGCCGTCGGGACGCTCCGCCCGGACAACCGGTCCCCCATCCTCTGCTTCGTCGGTCCGCCTGGGGTGGGCAAAACGTCTCTGGGACAGTCCATCGCCCGGGCCCTGGGTAGGCAGTTCGTCCGGATGTCGCTGGGGGGCGTGCGCGACGAGGCCGAGATCCGCGGACACCGGCGCACCTACATCGGCGCGCTCCCGGGCCGGATCATCCAGGGCCTGCGGCGGGCCGGGACGGCCAACCCCGTGATGATGCTCGACGAGATCGACAAGCTCGGGATGGACTTCCGGGGGGACCCCGCCTCGGCGCTGCTCGAGGTGCTCGACCCCCAGCAGAACCACGCCTTCTCCGACCACTACCTCGAGGTGCCGGTGGACCTGTCGCGCGTGCTGTTCATCTGCACCGCGAACATGCTGGACCCGATCCCCGGTCCGCTGCGCGACCGCATGGAGGTGATCGAGCTGCGCGGCTACACGGAGCCCGAGAAGCTCGAGATCGCGCGCCGACACCTCGTCCCCAGGCAGCTGGCCGAGCACGGTCTCCGCCGCTCGCAGGCCGCGATCGCGCTCGATGCCCTGCGGAGGATCGTCCGGGAGTACACCTACGAGGCGGGGGTCCGGAACCTCGAGCGGCAGGTGGCCGCGGTCCTGCGCAAGGTCGCGCTGCGCATCGCCGAGGGACAGACCGGCAAGGTGACCGTGAAGGCGGCCGAGATCGAGGAGATGCTCGGCCCCCCGCGCGTCCGGACGGAGCCGCTGCGCGAACGCGACGAGATCGGGGTCACGACCGGGCTCGCCTGGACCCCCGTGGGCGGCGACATCCTGTCGATAGAGACGATGCTGGTGCGCGGGTCGTCCGCCTTCACCCTCACCGGCCAGCTGGGAGACGTCATGAAGGAGTCGGCGCGCGCAGCGCTGACCTACGCGCGGTCGCGGGCGACGACGCTCGGCGTCGACGAGGACTGGTTCGCCGAGCACGAGGTGCACGTGCACGTGCCGGCGGGAGCCATCCCGAAGGACGGACCCTCCGCCGGCATCGCGATGGCCACGGCCATGGTCTCCGCGATCGCGAAGGTGCCTGTGAAGCGGAAGGTCGGGATGACGGGCGAGATCACGCTGCGCGGCAAGGTGCTCCCGATCGGCGGTGTGAAGGAGAAGGTGATCGCCGCCCACCGAGCGGGGGTGAAGACGGTCGTCCTGCCCGCGGCCAACGAGAGGGACCTGCGCGAGGTGCCGGAGGATGTCCGGACTCAGCTGCGGTTCGTGCTCGTCGATCACATGGATCAGGTCCTGCACGAGGCGCTCGCCTCCCCGCTGCGGGACCTCCGTCCGGCCCCCGTGGTCTCCCCGGCCGGGACGCCCGAGCTCCGCGAGCGTGCGTCCGCGAGGAGCCGCTGAGTGCGCGTAGGACTGTGGTCGGAGGTCTCTCGCAACCTGCGCCGGCGCCGGCTGCGGACCTTCCTCACCGTGACCGGCATCGGGCTCGGCGCCTTCGCCCTCACCGTGATGGGGTCGCTCGCCGAGAACTTCAACGTCTCGATCTCGTCGCTGCGGCAGTTCCTCGGCACCCAGGTGCTCGTGCGCGGCCCCGGTTCGTCGGTCTTCTTCCCCATGGGCCATCTGCCGGTCACGCTCATGGACGAGCTCGATCGGGTCGAAGGCGTCGGCGTCGTCGTGCCCAGGGTGACCGTGCTCTTCTCCGACGAGGGCGACGCCGGGTTCGGACCGCCCGACCTCGTCTTCGGGGTGGATATCGAACGCGCCCAGCGGTCCCCCATCGGCGACCTGCGCCTGGCGGCCGGCCGGACGCTCGAGGTGGGCGACCGGTGGAGGGTGGTCCTGGGAGCCGAGCTCGCCCAGAGGTTCCTGATCGACGGACGGTCCGCCCGGCCGGGCGACGTCGTGAAGATCCGCGGGCGGGACTTCGAGGTCGTGGGGGTGGGAGCCGCCACGTCCACCCCGATAGACCGGTTCGCGACGGCGTCCATCGCCGATACGCGAGAGATCCTCAAGGAGGTCGAGCCCTTCCTCGACGTGGACTCGGTCGTGGACGAGTTCAGCGTCTTCCCGGCTCCCGGCACGGACGCGGACGTCCTCGCCGAACGGCTGGAGGGACGCGTCGGGAACGCGATGGTCTTCTCGCCCGAGGCATCGCGACAGCAGATCCGTCAGTTCACCGCCATCTTCAACGCGATCATCCTCGGGTCGGCGCTCGTCGCCCTCCTCGTCGGGGGCGTGGCGATCATCAACACGATGGTCTTCTCCGTCACCGAACGCACCCGGGAGATCGGGATCAAGAAGGCGGTCGGCGCTTCGTCGCGCGACATCCTGCGCGAGTTCCTCACCGAGTCGTCGGTCGTGTCGGTGGTGGGCGGGCTCGCGGGTGCGCTCCTCGGTTTCCTGATGGTGACCGTGTTGAACGCGGTCACGCGCGACGACGGCGTCGTCGCGTTCACGATCACGCCCCGCCTATGGGGCCTGGTCTTCCTGCTGTCCCTCGTCACGGGTGTGGGAGCCGGTTTCCTGCCTGCGCGCCGGGCCGCGTCGATCGACCCTGTCCGGGCACTGAGGACGCTGGGTTGAGCGTGGGGGGTCCCCCTTGAGCGTCGTCCTCGGCCTGGCCGACGTCCGTCGCTCCTACCGCATGGGCGCGAACCTCGAGGTGCACGCGCTGCGCGGCGTGTCCCTGGAGGTGTCCGGGGGCGAGTTCGTGGCGATCGTCGGTCCGTCCGGATCCGGGAAGACGACCCTCCTCAACGTGGCGGGGCTGCTCGACCAGCCCGACGGCGGCGAGGTCGTCGTGGGGGGCGTCGCGGCCAACGGGCTCCCAGAGCGTGAGCGGGCCCGGCTGCGCAGGGAGGCGATCGGGTTCGTCTTCCAGTCGTTCAACCTGCTCCCCCACCTGACCGCTCTCGAGAACGCCGCGCTCCCCCTCCGGTACCTCGGACAGTCGGCTTCGCTCTCGCCGCGCGACCTGCTCGAGCGGGTGGGGCTGGGGGCACGGCTGGACCACCGTCCGGACCAGCTCTCGGGAGGGGAGCAGCAGCGGGTCGCGATCGCCCGCGCGCTCGTGGCCGACCCCGGACTCATCCTCGCGGACGAGCCCACGGGAGACCTGGACTCGGCCACGGCCGCGGGGATAGTCGAGCTCCTGGACGGTCTCCGCGCCGAGGGCAAGGCGCTCGTCGTCGTCACGCACAACGAGGAGCTGGCCCAGGCGGCCGGGAGGTTGGTCCACATGAAGGACGGCGAGATCGTGGAGGACACGTCCTCCGCGGCCTCCGGACCCGAGGCGGGGGCCGAGGAAGCTCCAGCGGCCCCGCGCTCGCGTTCATCGCGGGGTGCCCAGCGGTCGACGACCCGCTCCGGCTCTGGCTCCCGCACCGGCTCTGGCTCCCGCACCGCCTCCGGCTCCCGCACCGGCTCTGGCTCCCGCTCTGGCTCCCGCACCGCCTCTGGCTCCCGCACCGCCGCGAAGAAGGCGGGAGCCAAGAGGTCGGGAGCCACCGCGAAGAAGACGGGAGCCAAGAGGTCGGGCGGGCGACGGTCCGGCGCCTGACCTGGGTGGCGCGGTCCGCCGTCGCAGTGCACCTCGGTCGCCTCGTCCGGGCCCGGTCCGGCGGGTCGCGCCACATGTGGCGTCTCACGCCGGCGCACGGCCAGGATGACCGGGTCCCGACCGGGTGGGACGGCGGGTCCCGCCGCTCGCCCGAGCCTCCCACCGCGTCGGCACGAGTCCGAGCGCGCGGGAGACGGTCCAGACGACGTCGTCCGGCTCACCCTCCAGCTTCGTCTTCGTGAGGTAGCGCCTGTCCCACCCGGCCTCGGCCAGCTCGGCGTCGCGCGCCTTGTCGTCGTCGAAGGCGGCTCGTCCGTGTTCGTGGAACGTGAACCCGACCACCTCGAGGGCGAGCCGATGCTCCGGGTATGCGAGGTCGATCCGGCGCCTCCCCTTGCGCGTCTCGGTCCAGTGCTGGCGGACGGGGAGCGGGAGCCGGGCTCGACGAAGGACGGCGAAGAGCAGCGTCTCCAGCTCGCTCTCGATCGGACGGGCCGGGTCGCGGTCGGCCGCGATCTCGAGCAAACGCCGGACGCCCGGGAGCCGTCGGTTAGCCGGGTGCCGAAGGTAGGACATGAACCGGTCGAACCGCATCCCCTGACGGTGGGCGCGGTCCAGCGCCATCTCCAGCTCGAGCTCCGGCAGGACGGGAGCCAGGTCGACGAGCGTCCGGGGCATGCTGGTGAGCCTGAAGGGACCTTTCCGGACGACATCGAGCCTGCCCCATCTCTTCGTCTCGATGAGCTCCACGCCACCGACTCGCGGTCGGCGCGGCCGCGGGACGAGGATCGCTGGTTCGGCGGGCGGGGCAGGGCCCAGCTCCCACAGGGCCGCTGCCGAGCGGTGCGAGATCGCTGCCGGGTTCCCGACCGCGAGCCAGGCAGCGAGCGCGACCTGCTCCCACGAGACGGGAGCCCCTCGCACCCGGTACGTGTCACCGACGACGCGCTCCCAGACGCCGCTGGAGACGCGGCGCTGGACCGTCCGTCGCGGGAACCCGGCGGCGACCGCCTGCTGTCCGGTGAACGCGCCGAGCTGTCGGGCCGACGTGGCGGCGAGTCGCATCTCCCTGGTCATGACCCCTCCTCGTGCGGGGGGAAGACCTGGGAAGGACCCCCATGGGAGCACCCGCCGCAGACACCGGACCCGCACGCGGTCGTGGCGTCCCGCGCCGGCGCACGTCCCCGCGGGGATGGGCGCGGACCCGTGCGCCGGCAAGACGCGACATATGTGGCGCCGAGCGCCGGCGCAGACGCGTAGGGGGCGGCCGGACGGGAGGTGAGCCGGCGTGAGGCGTCAGCGACCCGGGCTCCCGACCCTCGGCCCCCACGGGCGGTCCCGGGTCCGACCGAACTTTCTCGGCTCCCGCGTCGTCGTCTTCCGTAGAGGACGCGACAGGAGGCACCGTGTACGCAGCGAACGAGCGGGCGATGGGCGGAGGAGAGGATGAGCGCCACCCACACGACAGGACGGCGAGCCTGCGCCGAAGGGCCCACCGCTCCCGACGGGACGACGCGGCCGCACGGGGCACAGGGTCCCGCGTCGTGCCTGGGAGCCTCGCGGCCGAACCGACGGAGGGTGGCCCGGTGACGGGGATCGAGCCGGTCCGGCCTCCGATCGATCTGCTCGTCGAGCGCGCTCGGAACAGCGATCTCGAAGCGTTCGAAGAGATCGTCCGCATGCTGCAGGGACCGGTGCGCGCGTTCGCCCGCCGGGTCATGGGGGACGCGGCGGCCGGTGACGACGCGGCTCAAGAGACGTTCCTGAGGGTCTGGAAGGGCCTCGGCTCGTACAGGCCGTCCGAGCGTTTCATGGCCTGGGTGTTCACGATCGCCCGCAACACCTGCATCGAGATGTGGAGGCGTGAGCAGAGGACGCCGGTTCCGGTGGAGTCGCTACCGGAGGACCGCCGTCACATCGACCCGACGGACGGGGCCGACCTGAAGCGCGCCGTGTCGGAGGCCGTCTCCCGGCTCCCGGACACCATCCGGGCCACGTTCCTGCTCCGCGAGGCGGGGCTTTCCTACGAAGAGATAGCGGTGGCCGAGGGTTGCCCCGTCGGCACCGTCCGTAGCCGGCTCCACTCGGCGCGGCGCTCCCTGGCCGCCTCGTTGGAGCCATTCATGTTCGGAGGTGACGCCTGATGCTTGAGGACAGGTTGGACGAGATCCTGCGCGCGGGAGCCGAGCCCGAGCCAGAGGACGACGGGTTCACCCAGCGGGTGATGTCCGGCGTCCGGACCCGGCGCTCCACCCGCCATCTGATGAAGCCGGTCGCACTCGCCGCGGCTGCCCTGCTGGTGGCGTCCGGGGCGGCGGCAGCCGTCCGGGT
>DATLFR010000062.1 GCA_035540895.1 Actinomycetota bacterium
ACCGTGTCCTGGTCCGCACCCAGGTTCCACGCGCCGCCGCGTCCACCCGGCTCTCCGGCGACGCTCACGATCCGTATCGACGAGCCGCCGACGACCGGGGGAGCAGGCGCGGGGGGCCTCCGGTCCGCGGCCGGTTCGGGAGCGTCGGCGCACGAGAGCGCGCCCAGGGCGATGAGGAGGATCACGTACCGCGAGATCACGGCGCTCTGAGCGGGCGAAGGGAATCGAACCCTCGTATCGAGCTTGGGAAGCTCGTGTTCTACCATTGAACTACGCCCGCAACGGCTCCGATTCTACCGCGTCCGCCATCTGCGGTAGCATCCCGCCGTGGTCCTCTCCGACCGGTCCATCCGCGAGGCGATCGAGTCCGGCAGGCTCGTCATCGACCCGTACGACGCGGGCTGCGTCCAGCCGTCCTCTTACGACGTGCGGGTGGGAGACGCGTTCCGGGTCTTCCACAACGCCCGGCACCCGTACATCGACGTCCGGGAGCCGCTCGACGACCTGACCGAGCTGGTCACGGTGCCGGAGGGCGAGCGGTTCATCCTCCACCCGGGAGAGTTCGTGCTGGGGACGACGCTCGAATGGGTGAAGCTCCCGGACGATCTCGTGGCCCGGCTCGAGGGGAAGTCGTCACTCGGGCGCCTCGGGCTGCTGATCCACTCGACCGCCGGGTTCGTCGACCCGGGGTTCTCCGGCCGAGTGACGCTGGAGCTCTCGAACGTGGCCAACCTGCCGATCGCCATCTACCCAGGGATGAAGATCGGCCAGATCTCTTTCCAGACGATGACCACGCCGGCCGAGCACCCGTACGGGAGCACGGAGGTGGGCTCGAAGTACCAGGGCCAGGAGGGCCCCACGCCTTCCCGCTACTTCGAGAACTTCACCGACCGGTAGGCGGTCAGGGGTAGCAGCTCGAGGACCCCTGCTTCGGGGGCGGGGGCGGCTGCCCGGGGGTGTAGCCGCCCCCGACGCTGCAGACCTTCGCGCTCGTCCCGCTGATCCAGAGGATCGCGTAGCCCTTCGCGGGCGTCATGTACGAAGGGTCCCAGTACACGTAGGTCCTTCCGTCCTGATGCGTCCCGGCGCCGGCGCGCCCGTCGGGGTAGCACGCGAGGACCTGCGCCCCATCCGCCGTGCTGTAGCGGAGGTAGTGCCCGGGGTCGGGAGCGGACCCGTTCGTCGGCACGTCGCAGTGCTCACCACCACCGGTGTGATCGGCCATGGCGGGGGCTGCGCCAAGGATCGGGATCATGAGCGTCAGTACGATGGCCAACCGCCTCATCGAGCCTCCTCGAGCCGCTTCAAAACAGTAAACTCCTTTGACTGTTTCCATGTCCACGCCGAGATCCCTGCCGAGGTGACATGTCCCAACCGAGCTTCCTGACCGGGTCCTGGTCCGAGACCGGGACCGTGAGAACGAACAACGAGGACGCCATGGCGGCCACGGCGCGGCTGTTGGCCGTCGCCGACGGGGTGGGAGGACGTCCCGCCGGAGAGGTGGCGAGCGCCGTCGCGGTCGCTGTCCTGCGCGCGTCCTTCGAACGGGGTGTCGGTATCGAGGAGGCCGTCCAGGCGGCGCACGAGGTCGTCCAGACCGCCTCCCGGTGCAACAGCCTCCTGCACACGATGGTCACGACGCTGACCGCGGCGGCCATCCAGGACGGGAGCATCGTGCTGGCGCACATCGGCGACACACGCGCCTACCTGCTCTCGGGAGGCGAGCTGCAGCCGCTCACGACGGACCAGACCGCCGAGGCGAAGCTGATCGCGGAGGGCAAGGCGGACGAGGCAGCCAAGCTGCGCAACCCGAAGGCGCTCGCGCAGGTCGTCGGGGGGCGTCAGGAGAGGCTAGAGCCGGTGGTGTCCAAGGTCGAGATGGGACCGGGAGACCGGCTCTTCCTGTGCACGGACGGCGTCTCTGGCTACCTCTCCGACGGGGACATGGGGAGGCTGCTGTCCGAGACGCAGGACGTGCAGGCGGCCGCCGAGGCCGTTTGCAAGGCCGCGCTGGAGGCCGGGTCCAACGACAACGTGACGGCGGTCGTGGCCGACCTGTCCGGCTAGACCTCGTGCCCGGGGGTCTCGGCCTCCGTGGCTGACTCAGACGTCCCGGCCGCCACCCCCGCCTTGGCCGGACGCACCTCACCCATGGACCGGACGAGGATCTGCGCGACGTCGATGACCTCGACGCCCTCCCCTTGGCCCTGCATCTGACGGTCCTTCACGGCGTCGTCGAGCATCACCAGGCAGAAGGGGCAGGCGGTCGCGACGACGTCGGGGTCCGTCCCGAGGGCCTCGTCGATGCGTTCGTGGTTGATCCGCTTCCCCTCGGTCTCCTCCATCCAGAACCGCGCGCCCCCGGCGCCGCAGCAGAACGTCTTGCGTCCGCACCGGTGCATCTCGGTCTGGCGGGCCCCGGTCGCGCGGATCACCAGACGCGGGTCGGCCATCACGTCGTTGTGACGCGCGAGGTAGCAGGGGTCGTGGTAGGTGACGTGGGCGTCGAGCGGGGTCTTCGGCTGCAGCCGCCCCTGCGCGACGAGCTCGGCGAGCAGCTCCGCGTGGTGGACCACCTCGTATGAGCCGCCGTAGTCGGGGTACTCGTTGCGCAGCGTGTTGAAGCAGTGCGGGCACTGGGCGATGATCTTCTTCACGCCCGCCCCGTTCAGCGTCTCCACGTTCGCCTTGGCGGTCTCCTGATAGAGGAACTCGTTGCCGATGCGACGGGCCGGGTCGCCCGTGCAGTTCTCCTGGGGGCCGAGGACGGCGAACCCGATCCCGGCGTCGAGCAGCAGCCTGGCCACCGCCCGGGTCGTCTTCATCGCACGGTCGTCCGACGCGCCTGCGCACCCGACCCAGAAGAGGTACTCGGCGTCGTCGGGTATCCGGCCGCCGGGGGGGATGACGCGGATCTCGTCTGTCATCCCCTTCGCCCACTGCATCCGGCCCTCACCGGAGATGGCCCAGGGGTTCCCGGTCGACTCGAGGTTGTTGAGCATCCCCATCGACTCGCGCGGGAACCGCGACTCCATCATCACCTGGTGGCGTCGCATGTCCATGATCTGGTCGACGTGCTCGATGTCCACCGGGCACTCGTAGACGCACGCCCCGCAGGTCACGCACTCCCACAAGGTCTGGTCGGTGATGACGTCCGGGACCAGGGAACGGTCGAGGGCCGTCTTCAGCGACCCCGTGGCCTGCTCGGCCGGGACCCGGCCCGTGATCACCGGGGACACCTCGAAGGCGTGGTCGCGCAGGTTGAGGATGACGAGCTTCGGGTTGAGCTCCTTGCCCGTGTTCCAGGCCGGACAGACGGACTGACAGCGCCCGCACTCGGTGCAGGTGAGCCCGTCCAGGAGGTGCTTCCACGAGAGGTCGGTGATCTTGCCCGCGCCTATCTTCGTGTTCTCGTCCATCGACTCGATGTCGATGTGCTCGGGCTTCAGGCGGCCGAGCGCGAAGGGGTGTCGTCCGAAGAGGACGTTGAGCGGCGACGTGAAGATGTGCAGATGCTTCGAGTACAGGACGAGGATCAGGAAGCCGAACACGATGGCGACGTGTGCGGTCAGCGTCGCGAAGTCGATCGCCTCGAGCGCGCCCTCGCTGAACCGGCCGTGCATCCAGTTCCCCAGAGGGCGAGCCAGGAACGCCCCGTCCGCGTACGGGAGCCGGCCGAGCGCGTGCCGGGAGGCGTTGAGGACCAGCAACGTCGAGATCACGCCGAAGATCAGGGCCAGGACGAGGAAGGCGGGGCCCACGTGGGACTTGAAGAAGCGGGAGCGACGCTGGTGGCGATGGGGGCTGTTCTTCAACCTGATCAGGAAGAACGAGAAGAGCGACACGGCCACCGCCAGCACGAAGAAGTCGAACATGAAGCCCAGCCAGGCCTGCCTGCCGATGATCGGGAGCGCGAAGTGCGGGTCGAAGAACTCGCCGACGCTCTCGAGCAGGGCCACCTGGATGACGAGGAAGCCCCAGAACGTGAAGGCGTGAGCGAGGCCGGGGCCCGTCCACCGCAGGAGCTTCTTCTGGCCGATGACCTTCGTCAGCTCGTAGCGGATCCGCTTCGGGATGTTCTGGAACCTCTCTGGATCCTTCTCGCCTGCGCGGACGAGCTTGAAGAGCTCCCAGGCTCGTCGGCCGGCGATCGCGAAGGTGACCGCCGCCATGACGATCAGCACGGCGGGTCGGAGCATCTGAGCCTCCTGTGAGGGTCGGGCCGGGTCGCGACCGAGAGTAATGGATGGACCGGGAGCGGGGAGAGCAACTGATTCAGCCATTGTCAACGACCTTTGACTGTTTCTAAGATGGGGTATGCGAGACGGGGGGTCGGTCTGGAGGCGGTACCCGGCGCTGGCGTACCTGGTCGGCGCGGGGCTACTCGCCGTGCTGCTCCCGTCTGCGCTGACGCTGCCCCAGGGCGGACCGGAGACGCTCGCCGAGTACGCGCCGGTCACCGGAGACGGGGACGGGGCGGGGGACATGTCCGGCCTCGGCCAGGCGGGCTCCGGCGGGCTGGGCTTCGGGTCTGCGGGCCGGGTGTCCCGGGGGGATCTCGAGGACCTGGCGACCGGGGCGTCCGGCGGCACCCAGCGCAAGCCGGGAACGAAGAGGTGCGTGGGTCAGCCGCCCCAGCAGACCGAGGACCCGATGTCCCCACCGTGCAGCGCCTTCTTCGAGGGCAGCAACCCCGGGGCGACCGCGAAGGGGGTCACCGCGGAGGAGGTGCAGGTCCTCGTCCAGTACGAGAAGGCGGCGAGTGACCAGAAGAACCAGCCGGTCGACTGCGCGGGGGACGTCCGCGACGACGACGACCACCTCGACCGTCTGTGCCGGGCCTACATGCGCTTCTTCAACGACCGCTACCAGACCTACGACCGCAGGGTCAGGTTGTGGAGCGGCCACGGCGACATCGGGAAGCAGTGGGCCGACATCGACGCGAAGATCAAGCCGTTCGCGAAGGCCGGGGTCGGTTACACGTCCGAGGCGCTCGAGACCGGAACCATGGCCGTGGCTTTCCAGGGCGCGCCCCGCACCAGCTATCGCAGGCGCAGCCCCGGGAGCATCAGCTTCCGCCAGGACCTCGATGACCAGTCCCAGCTGGCAGCGACCTACATCTGCCTGCGTCTCGCCGGGGGCAAGGCCCGGTACGCCGGCGACCCGACGATGCACGACGACCCGCGCAGGTTCGGGCTGTGGGCCGCCCAGCGCAACCAGATCGAGACGACCATGCTCATGGCGGCCCTCAAGGAGCGCTGCGGGATCGAGCCCTACGCGCTCTACGACTGGCAGGACGCGACCGGGGCGGCTCAGATGCAACGCGAGGGGGTCACGTCCGTCATCGTGCACCTGTCCGACACGAGCGTCGCCACCGTGACCCAGGCGGCCAGCAGACAGGGCTGGTTCCCCGAGTGGATCGTCCCGGGGTCCAACCGTCTGCTCGGGCTCGACACCAACTTCCTCGCCCGGACCTTCCCGGTCCAGGCGCAGTGGGCCAACGCGATCGGACTGACCTTCGACCTCCGCCGTGCCGAGATCAGCGATCAGCCCTGGCACCGCGCGTACCGCGAAGGCTGCCCGGACTGTCCCCCCCTCACGGGGACGCAGACGTACGCGGCGATACAGGGTTACGAGAGCATGGCGATGCTCTTCTACGGGATCCAGGCCGCCGGACCGCGGCTCACCTACCACAACTTAGTCAGGGGGCTCGAGGCGATCCCCCCGCGCCAGAGCACGAACCCCTACGCTCCCGCGGCGTACTTCGCGCCCGGCAATTCGAGCTACCTCAAAGACGCCGCGGCCATCTGGTGGGACCCGTCCGGACAGCCGCCAGGATCGGCGGCGAAGGGGTGCTGGCGTCTCCCGCAGGACGGTCGCCGCTACCGGGCGGGCGAATGGCCCGAGGGCGACTCCCTCGTGAAGGCACCCGGCCCGTGCCAGGGAGAGGTGACGCCGGGGTGAGCCGCGACGTCTTCCGGCGCTACCCCGCGCTGGCCTACCTCGTGGGGGCCGGGGTGTTGGCCGTCCTGCTGCCGTCGGCGCTGATCGTGCCCAACTCGGGGCCCCCGACGCTCGCGGAGTACGCGCCGGTCACGGGCGACGGGGACGGTACGGGCGACCTCTCCCATCTGGGGCAGGCCGGGTCGGGAGGTCTGGGGTCCGGGCGCGGGTCCGATCGGCCGGGCGCGTCCAGACCAGATACGGACGACCCGCTGCGCCCCGTGACCCGGAAGGCGGGCACCAAGCGGTGCGTCGGGACGCCTCCCCGCCAGACGGAGGACCTCCTCTCGCCGCCGTGCATCGCCTTCTTCGACGGCGACAACGGCGGAGCGACGGCGAAAGGCGTGACGAAGGACGAGGTACGACTCGTCCTGATCCTCGACTCCGCCGAGTCGTCAGGCCTGCGAGGGAAGTGGTTCGACTGCGCGCTCGGGCCATCGCCGGACGACCCACCCGAGGTGCACGGCTGCAAGGCGTTCGCCAACTACTTCGGGGAGCGCTACCAGACGTACAACCGGCGCCCGCGGGTGTGGGCCTACTTCCATCGCACGAAGCAGTACGGCACCGAACTGCAGGAGGTGGTCGAGAAGGTCGACCCGTTCGGCATAGTCGCGATGGGCGAGCAGGGGAACGGATCCCCCATCACGTCGTCGGCCGCGAACCGGCAGATCATGGGGGCCGCGTACGAGCCGTCGAGCCGTGACAACTACCTGCGCCGGGCGCCCTACATGGTGTCGTTCCGCCAGGACACGACCGAGCAGAGGACCCTGGCCGCGAGCTTCGTGTGCCTGAAGCTCAAGAACGGGGGCGTCCGCTTCACCGACAACCCGATCGACCGCGGGAAGCGTCGGGTGTTCGGTGCCGTCGGGTACCAGATCAACTCAGGCACCGGGACGGAGTTCAAGAGGATCGTCCGCGACATGTGCGACATCGAGCTGGCGGCGATGGAGGAGGCGACCGACCCCAACACGCCGTCGAAGATGAAGGCGGCGAACGTCACGACGGCCGTCCTGTTCCCGAACACGAGCGGCGTGAACATCCTGGCCACGAACAACGCGGCCAAGGACGGATGGTTCCCCGAGTGGGTCGTCCCGGGCGACTGGGTCACCCGGGGGGTGGACACGAACGAGAGCGCCCGGATGCTGAACAGCTCGCAGTGGCGCAACGCCGTGGGCATAACCTTCGACTACCGGCGAGACCACCTGACCGACCAGGCCTGGTACCGGGCCTACCGCGAGGGGTGCCCGACCTGTCCGGAGCCCGCCGACCCGGATGCCCCATGGACCTACGACTCGTTCACGATGATGTTCTACGGGATCCAGGCCGCCGGACCGAGGCTCACGCCCCAGAACTTCGACAAGGGCATGCACGCGATCCCGCCCGATCGCAGCTCGAGTCCGTACAAGCCGGCCGCGTACTTCGCTCCCGACAACTACACGTTCATAAAGGACGCCGCCGTGATCTGGTGGGATCCAGCGGGGCGCGCCCCCGGCGACCCGAACCCGGGCTGCTACCGGATGTCCGGGGCCGGGACCCGGTTCCGGGTCGGTGAGTACACCGCGGGCGACCAGGACATCCGAGGGGACGGTGACCCATGCCAGGGCTCCGCGACGAGCGTCCGATGAGCCGCGACGTGTTCCGCCGTTACCCGGCCCTCGCCTACCTCGTGGGAGCCGGGATGCTGGCGGTCCTGCTCCCGTCCGCGCTCACGCTCCCCAACTCGGGGCCGCCCACGCTGGCCGAGTACGCACCCGTAACCGGCGAAGGGGAAGGCACGGGAGACGTGTCCGCGCTCGGCCAGGCGGGATCGGGGGGGCTCGGGTTCGGGTCGGGTCGGGGCCGACGGGACGCCCCCGACCAGGTGACGGACCCGTCGGACGGGATCGCCCAGACGAGGCCCGGCAACAAGCGGTGCGCCGGCACACCTCCTCGCCAGACGGAGGACCCGCTCTCCCCACCATGCATCGGTTTCTTCAACGGCAACAACGGCGGGGCGACCGCTCGAGGCGTCACCGGGAGCGAGGTGAGGGTGTTCGTCGAGACGGAGACCTCGGACAGCAACCGCGGGCGCATCGTCGACTGTGGGGACCCGCCCGCGCAGGACGAGACGCCCCAGGACCTCGTCTGCAAGGCCTACATGACCTACTTCAACGAGCGGTACCAGACCTACGGCAGGCGGGTGCGTCTGTACTCGGTACATGACCTGCGGGTGCCCGATATCGAAGGCCGGGAGCCTTTCGCGATCGCCACGATGGGCGTCGAGGTTCAGGCCGGACGGCGCGGGATCGTGAGCGTCGGCTACAACTCGATCCGCCGTCAGAACTACCAGGCCGCCTCTCCCCACCTCTTCGGCTTCCGAGCCGACCACGTGGACCACTACCGCATAGGAGCGAGCTACGTGTGCAACGAGCTCGCCGGGAGGCCGGCGGTGCACAGCGGAAACGTGGCCGACCGCTCGAAACCGCGCCGCTTCGCCATCTGGCACGACGACACCGACGGAGAGCAGCGGGACCTGTTGGTCCGACACCTGAACGACCTGTGCGGCCTCGAGGTCACCCACTTCGCCGCGAGGCCGAACGACCCGGGCGCCCCGGGTCGGTTCCGCTCCGACGACGTGACGAGCGTCATCGCGCTGTTCCAGGGGCAGTCGGCCGTCACCCCCACCACCCTGGCCACCAACCAGGGATGGTTCCCCGAGTGGGTCGTGCTCGGGGACACGGGCGGCCGCGGGCTCGACACGAACTTCTACGCCCGGACCGCGAACCAGGCCTCGTGGGCGAACGCGTTCGGGATCACCTTCGACTACCGCCGTGACTCGATACCGGAGCAGCACTGGTACCGCGCATACCGAGAGGGGTGTCCCGACTGTCCGGACTTCACAGCCGCCCAGTCGGGAGGATCGAACGCACCGTACGCATACGACATGCTCACGATGCTCTTCTACGGCATCCAGGCTGCTGGGCCCCGGCTCACCGTGGCCAACCTGGACCGTGGGCTGCACGCCATCCCCCAGAGCTCCAGCACCGGTCCGTACAGGCCGGCCGCCTACTTCGAACCGGGCGGCTACACCTACCTGAAGGATGCGGCGCGGATCTGGTGGGATCCGTCCGGACAGCCTCCGGGGAGCCCGGGCAGCGGGTGCTGGCGGCTCCCCGAGGAAGGACGCCGGCACCGCGCGGGCGAATGGCGTTCGGACGATGGCCGTGTGAAGGGGCAGGGACCGTGCCAGGGCGACTCGTTCAGATGAGGAGGACACCGTGCGCTACGTGATCGCAGCAGTGCTATCGCTGACGTTGTTGGGGGCCGCACCCGCGAGCGCCGTCGAGTGCAGCCCGGGTCTGAGCAGGTACCCGCGGCGGGTCAGCCCCGCGCTGCTCCCCCCGTACCCGAACCCACCGTTCCGGGTCTTCGCCGGATGGGGGACGGAGGATCCGACCTACGCGGTGGCCGGCATCCGCGAGGTCGACAACGCCTGGTACGCCGAGGTCACCGCGACCACCTCGGGGGTGACCGTGCACGGCGAACACCGGGAGACAGACACGGGGTTCCAGGCCGGCGCCACGTCGGGGGGCGGGGTGCACGTGTGCGCGCACGGTGCCGGTCAGACCGTGGAGCAACGCGCCGGCGGATGACCCCGGGTCGCGCGGTGATGTCAGTGGGCCGGCCCCGTGCCGGCGCCCCGATCGTTCCGAGCTGAGGAGGAGAGATGAGGTCGTTGATCGCAGCTGCGGTGGTGGCATCCGTCGTGTGGCCCGCGCCCGCGGGAGCCGTGACCTGCAGTCCGGGCAGGAGCGAGCTGAAGAGCGATTTCTCCCACCCGGCCGTTCCGGAGGTCCCCGTGCGGGTGTACGGGGGATGGACGGGCGGCGGTCCGATCAGCCAACCGAAGTACCTGCTGCTTGGAGTGCGTGACCGTCAGGACGGCTGGCGTATCCAGGGGTCCGCGACGACCGAGCGCGTCGTGGTCGACGGCGACCACGTCGCGTCGGACACCGGGTTCCAGGTGCGGGTCGGGACGGACGGGTCCGCGTACGTATGCGGTCACGCAGCGGGGCAGACGGTCGAGCAGGGACGTTAGGTCGTGCGCGACGCTCTGAGGAGGTACCCCGCCCTCGCCTACCTGGCCGGTGCGGCCGCACTCGCCATCCTGCTCCCGTCCGCGCTCGTACTCCCGAACTCAGGCCCGCCCACCCTCGCCGAGTACGCGCCCGTGACCGGCGACGGCGAAGGGGTGGGGGACATGTCCGCCCTGGGACAGGCGGGATCGGGCGGGCTCGGCTTCTCGTCCGGTGGCCGCCGCGAACGCGCCGCCGGTGGCGAGCTCGACGGGACCGCGGGAGGATCCGTCCGTCGCATACCGGGGACGAAGCGCTGCGTGGGGGAGCCACCCCGGCAGACGGAGGATCCGCTCTCTCCCCCCTGCGTCGCGTTCTTCCAGGGCGATAACGGGGGAGCGACGTCGAAGGGTGTCACCCGCGACGAGGTCGCCGTGTTCATCCGGGGGACGCGCGATGCCGGGACCCAGCGACCCACGGAGACCGACTGCGGGGCGGCCGTGACGCCCGACGACGACGGCCAGGATCACGCGTGCAAGGCTTTCATGCGCTACTTCAACGAGCGTTACCAGACCTACAACCGCCTGGTCCGCTTCTGGCTCGTCAGGGGGGACGTCACGGCGCACGAGGAGGCACTGGTGCGGCGCGGGGTCTTCGCATCCGTCAGCCCCTACTCGGCGGTGTCGCAGGCGGCGAAGCACCGGAGCCTCGCGGTGGGCTACGAGGGCTCCTCCCGCGAGTCGTACCGGCGTTACCCCGGACACGTGATGACCTTCCGTCCCGATGTCGAGGACGAGGTCGGGATCGCGGCATCCCAGATCTGCCTGCAGCTGCACGGCCGCAAGGCCCGCTACAGCGGCAACCCAACCGACCGGGACCGGGAGAGGGTGTTCGGGTTGTGGCACGACGACAACGTCACCGTCCCCCAGCGCCTCACGCAGGCCCTGAGCGACACATGCGGGCTCACGTTCGCGGAGACGGTGACACGTCGAGATGATGCGTCCGCGCCTGCCAGGCTGCGCTCGAGCAACGTCACGACCGTCGTGGTGATCCTAGGGGCGAACTACAACGTCCCTCCGACCCTCGCGACGAACGCGGCCTGGTTCCCCGAGTGGGTGATCCCGAGCAGCTCGGGGAGCGCGCGTCCCGACACGAACGGCGGGGCTCGCTACATCGACCAGACGCAGTGGGCGAACGCCATCGGCATCACGTTCGACTACAAGCGCGACGACTTCACGGAGCAGCACTGGGTCCGGGCCTACCGGGAGGGGTGTCCCCCATGTCCCGACCCGACGCCGTCCGCCTCGGCCGGACCCAGGCAGGCGCCCTACCTGTACGACGCCCTCACCATGCTCTTCTGGGGGATCCAGGCGGCCGGGCCGAAGCTGACGCCCGAGAACCTCGATCGGGGATTGCACGCGATCCCCCCGAACCGGTCCACGGACCCGTACAAGCCCGCGGGCTACTTCGACCCGGGCAACTGGTCGTTCGTGAAGGACGCCACCACCATCTGGTGGGATCCGCAGGGGCAACCCCCCGGTTCGGGGCAGCCGGGATGTTGGCGCTTGCCCGGCGGCGGCCAGCGCTATCGCAAGGGCGAGTGGCCGGCCGGGGACGGGGGCCTGAAAGCAGCCGGACCCTGCCAGGGGGACATCTACCCCGGGTAGACGGGATGGAAGAAAGTGCATAACATTTGACTATTCGGCTGGAGGGAGCATGAGCGGGGGCGCGCGAAAGGATCTCTTCCGGCGCTACCCGGCGCTGGCTTACCT
>DATLFR010000063.1 GCA_035540895.1 Actinomycetota bacterium
ATGCTGCGCAGCGTGCGCATGACCCGGCCCCTGCTCGGCGCCAGCGGGAGCGCGGCGAACTCGGCCCGGGCCAGGCGTACGAACGGGACCGCCTGGCGGAACCACGGGATGCCGAGCGCGGGGCAGAGCAGCACCATCGCCTTCACGCGGTCCGGCTCCCGCGCCGCGACCTCGAGGGAGATCCGGCCCCCCATCGAGTTGCCGACGAGCCCGGCCTGCTTCAGCTCCAGCTCGTCCAGGAGCTCGAGCACACGGTCGGCGAACCAGGGCGCGTCGTAGGGCGCCATCGGCTTCGCGGAATCGCCGAACCCCGGTAGGTCGACGGCATAGACGCGGTACGTGCCCGAGAGCCCCTTCACGGTCGGGAGGAACGACATCTTGCTGGAGGCGAGCCCGTGTATCAGCAGGACGGGCAGGCCCTCGGGAGGTCCGGCCGCGAGCACGCTCCAGCGGACCCGACCGATCTTGGGATGGATCGTGACCGGGTACGAGGGGTCCCGCTCGGTCGGGGGGTCGAAGAGCGACTCGAGCTCCAGTCCGAGCGCGATGTTCCCGCGCGCCTCGAGCTCCCCGGCCAGGAACGCTTCGTACCCCGGGCGTCGGCCGAGGAGGATCTCCTGCATGACGGTGGGAGAGGTGCGCAGGTAGAGGTCCGGGTCGCGGGGAGGGGACTTCGTGATGGCGGCCCGTCCGGAGTCGAGCATCAACCCCCACGCGCCCGCGTCCCCCAGGTCGAAGGTGACGGCGGCGCGCACCCACCTCGCCTCGGGGCGCACGCGCGTCGTCAGGTCTAGGAGCAGGGACTCGACGTCGGGTTCCTGTCGGTGGTCAGAGGTACTGGCCAGGGGTGATCGTCTCCACGGGGCGCCGCTCCCGGCCCTCCCCGAGCAGCGTCCGGACGTACACGATCCGCTCGCCCTTCTTGCCGGAGATGCGGGCCCAGTCGTCCGGGTTCGTCGTGTTGGGGAGGTCCTCGTTCTCCTTGTACTCCTCGCGGATGGCGACGAGTAGGTCGTCCCCCTTGATACCCCGCTCCCCCTGTTCCAGCAGCCGCTTGATCGCCATCTTCTTCGCGCGCTGCACGATGGACTCGATCATGGCCCCCGACGCGAAGTCCTTGAAGTACATGATCTCCTTGTCGCCGGATGCGTACGTGACCTCGAGGAACCGGTTGTCGTCGGTCGCCTCGTACATGCGGTCGACCACCCGGTCGATCATCGACTTCACGGTCGCCTCGGCGTCGTCCCCGTGGCGAGCCAGATCCTCGGCATGCAGGGGGAGATCGGCCGTCAGGTAGATGGCGAAGATGTGCTTCGCCGCATCGGCGTCGGGGCGCTCGATCTTGATCTTCACGTCGAGGCGTCCCGGGCGCAGGATGGCCGGGTCGATGAGGTCCTCCCGGTTCGAAGCCCCGATCACGATGACGTTGCGCAGGGACTCGACGCCGTCGATCTCGGCGAGCAGCTGGGGGACGATGGTCGTCTCCATGTCCGATGAGATGCCGGTGCCCCGCGTGCGGAACAGGGAGTCCATCTCGTCGAAGAACACGATGACCGGTACGCCCTCGGACGACTTCTCCTTCGCCCGCTGGAAGATCAGCCGGATCTGACGCTCGGTCTCCCCCACGTACTTGTTGAGCAGCTCCGGCCCCTTCACGTTCAGGAAGTAGCTGCGCGCGTCGGGGTTGCCCGTCTTCTCGGCCACGCGTTTGGCGAGCGAGTTGGCCACGGCCTTCGCGATGAGCGTCTTGCCGCAGCCGGGGGGCCCGTAGAGCAGCACGCCCTTCGGGGGGCGCAGCTTGTGCTCGGCGAACAGGTCCCCGTGCAGGTACGGGAGCTCGACGGCGTCGTGGATCGAGACGATCTGCTGCTGGAGGCCGCCGACGTCCTCGTACGCGACATCGGGCACCTCCTCCAGGATCAGCTCGTCGACCTCGGGCTTGGGCAGCTTCTCGACGAGGTACCCCGAGCGAGCCTCGAACAGGATGTGGTCTCCGGCGCGGAGGTGGACGCCGCGCAGCGAGTCGGCGATCAACGCGACCCGCTCCTCGTCGGCGTGGGAGACGATCAGCGCCCGGTCTCCCTCCTCGAGCACCTCCTTGATCGTCACGACCTCGCCCGCCGTCTCGAACCCGCAGGCCTCGACGACGTTGAGCGCCTCGTTGAGCATGACCTCCTGTCCGAGCGCGATCTGCTTCGGGTCGAGCGTGGGGTGGACGTTGACGCGGAGCTTGCGCCCCCCCGTGAAGATGTTGGCCGTCCCGTCGTCGTTCAGACCGAGGAATACCCCGAACCCGGACGGCGGAGCGGTGAGCTTCTCGACCTCCTCGCGCAGGAGCGCTATCTGCTGGCGCGCCTCCCGCAGGACCCCCACCAGCCGCTCGTTCTGCTGGAGCGCCTGGACCAGCCGCGACTGGACCTCCCGGATGCGCTCCTCCATGGCCCGGACCGAGCGCGGCTCACCGCGGCGGGACTCCGTGACCGCGCCGAGCTGGGAGCGCAGCTCCTCCAGCTCGCGCTCGATGTCCTCGAAGCGCCCCTCCTCGGGCTCCTGGCCCCGTGGGCTCATCCGGTCCACCTTTCCTCGGGGTAGGGCCAGTATAGGTACCGACCCCCGACACCACCGCGCACTGGTTACCTTTGTCCGATGCGCCTCCCCGACCAGGGCCGGACGCCCGAGGAGCTGTTCGCGACCATGCGCGAGCGCAAGCGGGCGGACGCCGATTGGCGCGGCGGACGGACCTTCAGCCTCGTCTACCCAGCCTCCCCCGAGATCGACGAGGTGTTGACCGAGGCGAACCTCCTGTACCTGTTCGAGAACGCGCTGAACCCCGCGCGCTTCCCCAGCCTGAAGCAGATGGAGGACGAGGTGGTCTCGATGACCGCGTCGGTGCTCCGCGCGCCCGATGGAGCCGGCGGCTCGATGACCTCGGGAGGGACGGAGAGCATCCTCATGGCCGTGAAGACGGCCCGCGACGAGGCGGGGGTCGACTCCCCCTCGCTCGTGGCTCCCATCTCGGCGCATCCGGCGTTCGCCAAGGCGGCCCACTACCTGGGGATCGAGCTGCGCCAGGCGAGGCTGGACGCCGACCTGCGTTGCGACGTCGAGCACGCCCTCTCTTTGGTGGACGGGAGCACGGTGCTCATGGTCGGATCGGCGCCGGGTTACCCCCACGGGGTGATCGACCCGATCGAGGAGCTCGCGGCGGCGGCCGCGGAGCGCGGGATCGCCTTCCACACGGACGCCTGCCTGGGCGGGTTCCTGCTCCCCTTCATGGAGCGACTCGGGCACGAGGTCCCCGCGTGGGACCTCCGGGTGCCGGGTGTGACCTCGATCTCGGCCGATGTCCACAAGTACGGGTACGCGACGAAGGGCGCGTCCGTGATCGTCCATCGCGACCGTCACAGACTGGAGCACCAGGGGTTCCTGTACGACGCGTGGCCCGGGGGACGGTACGGGTCGCGGGCCCTGGCCGGCGCCCGCGCGGCCTCCCCCATCGCCGCCGCCTGGGCGGTGATGACCCACCTCGGTTGGGAGGGCTACCGTGCCCAGGTCTCGAGGATCCTCGACACGGTCGCGCGGGTGCGCGAGGCCATCGGGTCCATCGACGGTCTGCACCTGTGGGGTGACCCCGTGGCGTCCGTACTGGCCTTCGGCTCGGACAGCCACGACATCTTCGCCGTCGGAGACGTCATGGACGACCTCGGGTGGCACCTGGACCGCCAGTCCGGCCCGGACGCCCTGCACATGATGATCTCACCCGCCCACGATGCCGTCGTGAGCGGGTTCACGGACGACCTCCGTCGCGCCGTCGAGGCCGCGACCGTTTCGCGGGGTCGGGAGGCTCGCTACTCCTGACGGGCCCTCGACAGGGCCCACCGTCCGGCTAGTCGGACGCCAGCGCCCTCGATATGACCAGACGCTGGATCTCCGACGTCCCCTCGAACAGCGTGTAGATCTTGGAGTCCCGGTGCCACTTCTCGACGGGGAAGTCCTTGATGTAGCCGTACCCGCCCAGGACCTGGATCGCCGTCTCGGTCACCTTCACGGCCGCCTCACCGGCCTTCAGCTTCGACATCGAACCCTCGGCGTTGCTGAAGGCCTGTCCGGACGCGGCCATCCAGGCGGCGCGCCACACGAGCAGGCGCGCGCAATCGACCTCGACGGCCATGTCCGCGAGCTGGAAGGCGATGCCCTGGTGCTGGTAGATCGGCACGCCGAACGCCTTGCGGTCCTTCGCGTAGTCGACGGCGAACTCGAGCGCGGCGCGGGCGATCCCCACCGCCTGGCAGGCGACCAGCGGCCGCGTGATCTCGAAGGTGCGCAGGGCACCCGAGGAGCGGCCGGTCGACTGTCCGGACTTCGCGCGCTCGAGCTTGCCCTCGAGCTTCTCGATGCCCCCGAGCACGTTCTCGACCGGGACGAAGCAGTCCTCGAGCAGGACCTCCGCGGTGTGGGAGGCCCGGATGCCCATCTTCTTCTCCTTCTTGCCCTGCTTGATCCCCTGGTGGTCCTTCGTCGAGATGATGAACGTGGCCTGGCCGCGGTGTCCGAGGTTCGGGTCGACGGTGGCGACCACGAGGTGGACGTCCGCGATCCCGCCGTTGGTGGCGAAGACCTTCTGTCCGTTCAGGACGAAGCCGTCCTCGACCCGCTCCGCCTTCGTGCGCAGGGACGAGACGTCCGAGCCGGCGTTGGGCTCCGTGACGCAGAACGCGGCCACCGCGGGGTCGTCGGGGGTGCCGAACATGCGCGGCGCCCACGTGAAGAGCTGCTCGGGGGTCCCCCCGGCGGCGAGCGCGGAGAGCGGAAGCCCGGTGCCGAAGATGGCCAGGCCGATGCCGGCGCATCCCCAGAAGATCTCCTCCATCACGAGCGGCATGGAGAGCCCGGTCGGGTCCTGTTGGGTCTGCAGGTAGATGTCCGGGCCGTAAAGGCCTACCTCAGCGGCGCGCTTCACGACCTCCCACGGGAACTCCTCCGTGTCGTCGTACCGTTCGGCGACCGGACGGATCTCGTTCTCCGCGAAGTCGTGCGCCCACTTCTGAAGTTCCTTCTGCTCCTCTGAGAGGGCGAGGCTGAAGCTCATCTGTGCCGCTCCTTCCTTGGTGCGTCTATCGCCGTTGCGGTGCCTCGCCCGTCGTGTCCACGAATACGTCTCGCACCGTGAACACGTCGTCCCCTGCGAGGATCCCGGAACGACCCAGCAGCCGTCCCCGCTCCCAGTTCGTCAACCCTAGCTCAGGGCGTCCCCACGCCCACTGCCCATCGACCCATCTGGTGAACCCGTTGCCCACGTACGGGACCTCCGTACGAGCATAGAACCGCTCGAATCGTTCGCGGGACGCGGTCACGACCGAGGCGACGAAGCGGGGGCTGTAGCGGTTGACGAGGTCCACGGCCTCCTCGTCGGACCCCACGAGAGCGATCGACACCTCGGGCGTGCGGTCCCACTCCCACTCGGTCCCGAAGCCGTCGACGGGAAGCGTCTCGACCTGGGGCTCCTCGACCTCCCCGTCCTCGCGGCGCACGGTCACCATGCGCTCGGCCAGCTGAGGCGGGACGAGCGCCCGGGCCTCGGGGGCCGCGTGGAGACGGACATCCGGGTCGCGTTCGAGCAG
Organism: Actinomycetota bacterium; assembly: GCA_035540895.1. Taxonomy (NCBI): domain Bacteria; kingdom Bacillati; phylum Actinomycetota; species Actinomycetota bacterium. Next base: position 5,622 of record DATLFR010000063.1, read on the forward strand.
CGCCTGCAGCGCCACATCGAAGAGGCGTTCCGACGCGTCGCGGTGCACGAGCAAGACGTTGAGCGTGTTGCAGACCTTGCGGTCCACCGAGTGCCGGACGGCGTTCGCGGCGGACGAGGGATCCGCGTCCTCCGCCAGGTACATCCAGGCTCCCCCGGTCCCGTGGAGGGAGGCCGGTATACCGTGCTGCTCGGCGATCGCGCCCAGCTGCGAGACGGCGCGTCCCGACCCCCTCGCCACCGCGAGCCTCACCTCGGGCATCGTGAACAGGGCCCAGGCCGCCGCGTGCGACCGCGACCGGAGGAGCGACACCGCGCCGCGCGGGAGCCCGGACGATGCGAGGGCGGGCTCGAGGGCCTGCTCCTGGATCGCGATGGCCGTCCCGAGCGCGTCGGACCCGATCCGCATCACCGCCGCGTTGCCGTTGCGCAGCACCCCCGAACCGTCCGCGAACACGTTGGGGCGGCCCTCGAAGACGAACGCGACGACCCCCAGGGGAGCGATGCGGCGCTCGATGCGGTACCCGTCCCCCTCGCGCGTCTCGATCACCTCGCCTCGACGGGACCGGGCAGCCGCCCACTCCCTCAGACCGGAGATCATGTCCGCGCGCATCTTCGCGGTGGCCTCGAGACGGGTGGTGGGGCGGCCACGCTCGCGCGCGGCGGCGAGATCCGCCTCGTTGGCGTGCGCGATATCCGTCCAGATGGAGTCGTCGGCCAGGCGGTCCGCGAAGATCTGGAAGAACCCGGTGATCGCCTCGTCGGGGGCGTCGGCCAGCGCCGGGAGGGCTCCCGCCGCGGCGGCGACCGCCTCCCGTGCGGCCGCGTGCTCGGCCGCGGGCACGACGAGCAGCTCGCCGGTGGCGTGGACGGCTATCACCCGGTCGTCGGGGGCGGTGTCCGGCATGGGGACGGTCCGGTCCCCGACGACCACCGGCGTGCCCGCGGGGATCGTCACGCTTCCGGGACCCCCACGCGCCGAGCCACCATCAGCCATGCCGTGTGGGCGACCATGCGGTGGTCCGGTCGGACCGAGAGGCCTTCGACCTTCCAGGTCCGGTGCAGGGTCTCGAACGTCTGGACCATCCCCCAGCCGGGCCGGTCGAGGGCCTCGGCCATGCGCTGCACCTGGGGGACGGTAGGCATGTACACGGTGAGGATCCCGCCCGGACGCAGCGCGCGCTCGAGGTTGTCGACCGCCATCCACGGTTCGGTCACGTCGAGGACCACCCGGTCCACGACGATGTCGAGCGGGTCGGTGTAGAGGTCGGCCAGTCGGGCGTCCAGGGTGCCGTACGAGGGGTCGGAGCCGACGAACCGCTCGATGTTGCGGAGCGCCGTGCGCTGGTGGTCCTCCCGGCGCTCGAGCGTGTGCACCGTCCCCTTCGGCCCGACGGCACGGAGCAGGGCGAGCGTCAGCGAGCCCGAGCCGGTGCCTGCCTCGAGCACGCGCGCCCCGGGGAAGATGTCTCCCCAGACCACGATCGGACCGACGTCCTTGGGGTAGACGACGGTCGCGCCGCGCGGCATCTTCAGCACGTAGTCGGCCAGCGTCGGCCGGAGGGCGCGGAACCTGCGCCCTTTCGAGCTGGCCACGAGCACGCCCTCCTCCGCCCCGATGATCTCGTCGTGCGGGAGCGGGCCGTGATGCGAGTGATACGCGCCTCCCGGCTCGAGCGTGATCAGGTAACGCCTCCCCCGCCCATCGATGAGCAGGACCAGGTCTCCCGCGGAGAAGGTCACGCCGACTCCCGGGACGCCTTGCGGCGTTTCATCTCGACCATGCGGCAGAACGCGCAGACATCGCCCGGCGTGGGCATCCCGCACGAGGAGCACGCGTGGAGCGCAGGGGGGCCCTCCGCGGTGAACCTCTCCTTCGCTCGGTCGATGAACCCGCCGTAGAAGGAGGCCTTCGTCCCGGGGGCGGCCTGCTCGAGGAGGTCGAGGGCCTGCTTGTAGCGGAGCTGCGTGTTGCCGGCGACGAGCGGGCACTCCTCCACCAGGTAGTCGATGCGTCGCAAGAACGCGTAGGTCGCCGTCTCCTTCTCGCTCAACCGGTGCAGGGGCTTCACCTTCCGGACGAACCCCGTGTCGTCTCCCAGCACGGGGCCCTGTCGGGCCAGGTACTCGGCGTCCCAGCGCAGCGTGTTCCCGAGCAGGACGGCCGCCTCGTCATCGAGGTTGTGTCCGATCGCGATCACGTCGAACCCGCCGTCGCGCGCCGCCTTGCTTATGAGGTGTCGCTTCGTCAGCCCGCAGGCCGAGCAGGTGGGGCGCCCGGTGTCGTGCGGGAGGTCGGGGATGGTGAAGCCGAACTCGGCCGCGAGGTCGCTGACCACGAGCTCGACCCCGCGTGATCCGGCGAACGACCTGCAGATGCGCAGCGACTCGGCGGCGTACTCGTCGCCGGTGCCAAGGACGATGTGGAAGCCGGTCGTGTCGTACCCGAGGTCGATCAGGACGTCCCACAGGGCGAGGGAGTCCTTGCCCCCGGACACCGCCACGAGCACCCGGTCGCCTTCTCGCAGCATCCGGTCGGACTCGATCGCCCTGGACACCTGGTTGCGGAAGAAATGCAGGAAGCACTCCTTGCAGAAGGCTGTGTTGTGGCGCCGCAGCTCGACGACCGCCTTCGCCTTGCAGCGGCGGCACTTGGTCGTCGTGGCGGCTCCCCCCGATATCACCGGACGGATCTCGATGTGGTCGCCGTCCTCGATGACGTCCTCCCGGGTGAGGAGCTCGTCGCCCCTGATCACGAGCACGGTGTCGGCGTCGATGTCCAGGTCGCGCAGTACGACCTTCACCCGCTTGGGGCCGTCCACCGACACCTCCCGGCGCGGGTTGCGCAGCACGATCGTCGCCATCAGACCGTCGCCTCCAGTCGGGCGCGCACGGCCGGGTGGTCGAGCACCCCCACGACGGCCCCCGCGTCGTCGACCACGATCAGCACCCCGTCCGCCGCGACCGACAGCTTCTCGAGCGCGCGCGACATCGGGAGCCGGTGTGAGCAGCTGATCCGCGGGCTCCAGGGGACCATGAGGTCGCGGACGCGCGCGAACGGGTCGACATCGGCCGAGAAGGCGGAGGGAAGCAGCACCCCGTCCAGACGACCGCCGGACGAGACCGCGTACGGTCCCCCGCCGCTCGACCGAACGTACGCGGCGGACTCGTCCCCCGTCAGGGTGCCGGTGATCGGACGCGCGTAGTCGGCGGCCGGCTGGCGCGACAGGCGCGAGGTGATCCGCGAAGCGCGCCGGGCCGAGCTGGCGAGCACGTACAGGAACCCCCCGACGACCGGCAGCCACAGCGCCTCACCAAGTTGACGACGCCAGGCCACGACGAGCCCGACGACGATGAGCAGGACCGCGAATACCTGTCCCACGATCGCTGCGCGGATGGACGACCGGTGGGGATCGTCGCTGCGCGACCACAGCCAGGCCCGGAGCAGGCGTCCCCCGTCGAGCGGGTAACCGGGGAGCAGGTTGAAGAGGGCCACGACGACGTTCGCCCACCCCACCACGCGCAGGACCGCTCCCGTGTCGCTGTCCCCCGCGGCCAGCAGCAGCCCGGCGCCCAGGACGAGACTGGCGGCCGGACCCGATGCCGCGATAGCCGCGTCCTGCGCGGGGCGCGAGGGCTCCCGGTTTATGCGAGCCACTCCCCCGAAGATGAACAGGGTGACGTCGCGGACCGGCACCCCGATCGACCTGGCCGTCTGGGCATGCACCAGCTCGTGCACGAGCAGAGAGAGGAAGACACCGAAGGTGGCCGCGGCCGAGAGCCAGATGGCCGAGGGGAGCCCGTGGGAGTCGTAGACCTCCAGGGCCAGGATGCAGGCGAGCAGCAGCGCCGCCGGGAACCACGACCCGTGGACTACGAGGGGGATCCCGAACGGACGGCCGAGCCGGACGCCGCGCCAGACCTGCATGGGGATGAGCCCAGAGTACCATCGCTGTGTTTTGGACCCCCTACGCGCACGGGCCGCACTCCTATCCGCTCTGCTGATCGCGGGGCTCCTCGTGGGGTGCAACCGGGCCGATCGCGAGGCGGGCGGGGTCGGCTGCCGCGGCTCCCGCCTGGAGCTGATCCGGCCCCAGACCTTGCTCGTGGGAGCCGATGTCGGGATCGAACCGTTCGCGTTCCGTCGGGAGGGTGAGCTGACCGGGTTCGAGGTCGAGCTCATGCGGGAGCTCGGCCGCCGCATGAACCTCGAGGTGGAGATCGTGAACCGGACCGCACCGGGACTCCTGCCCGGGTTGATCGCGAAGCGCTACGACGCGGTGGCGGCGGCCGTCCGGACGAGCGCCGAGAACCGCGCCCAGGTCTGCTTCTCCGCCCCCTACCTCGAGGCCGACCTGGCGGTCGTGTCGACCCGCGCGTTCGAGGACCTGTCCGCGGTCCCGGACGGCACACGCGTCGCCGTCGAGGCCGGGTCCGTCGCCTCGGCCTGGACCGGCCGCAACCTCGACCGCCGCCTCGACGCGGACGTCGTCCCCACGTTGCAGGACGTCCTCCGTGCCGTAGACGAGGGGGGCGTCGCGGTCATGGACCTGGCGAACGCCCGCGCCCGGGCCAAGGACACCCGGCTGCGCATCGTCGAGGTGATCGACACGGGCGAGGACCACGCGGTCGCCTTCCACCCCGACGGCGGCGCCCTGCGGGATCGGATCTCGCAGCGGATCGAGGCGATGCGCGAGGACGGGTCGCTCGAGGCGCTGGAGAAGGAGTGGTTCGGGGAGCGACCGGGATGAGGGAGACGCTGAACCAGCACTCGTACGCGTTCGTCGTCGTGTCCGTGCTCGTCGTCTCCCTGGTAATGCTGCGCAGGTTCGGCGGGGGCCTCCGACTCCTCGGGTTGATCTCGGTGATCGCGGCGCTGGCCGTCGGGTGGCTCGTCCTGCGTCCGGGCTCGGGGGACGTCAGGGCGCCCGAGGACCTGGACCGCGCCCTCGCGGACGGCCGTCCGGTGATGCTCGAGCTCTACTCGAACTACTGAGCGGTCTGCCTGGCGAGCAGACCCGTGGTCGACGGGATAGCGCGGGAGTACGAGGAGCGGGCGACGGTCCTGCGGGCGGACATCCAGTCCGAGGCGGGAGCCGAACTGGCCAGGCGCCTGGACGTCTCGGTCGTGCCCACGTTCGTCTTCTTCGGTCGGGATGGGAGCGAGGTGACGCGGTTCGGGACGACGCTCAAGGCGTCAGAGGCGCAGCTCCGACGAGGGTTGCGCCAGGCGGGAGCCCCCTGAGCGGACGCGAGCGGTCATCGGCGCACGGCGTGGATGCGCCACCGACCCGGGACCCCCTTGAGATCGTGCTCGCCCCGGTCCTCGAAGTCGATGCCCGACCCGAAGACGAGATCCTTCACCGTGCCGGACGCGCAGATCTCGTCGGCGCCGGCCAGGGAGGCCACGCGCTGAGCTAGGTGAACGGCGATCCCGCCGATGTCCTCGCCGCGCAGCTCGACCTCGCCGGTGTGGACGCCCGCCCTCACCGAGATGCCGAGCTGGGCCGCGCCGTCGCGGACGGCGGCTGCGCAGCGCACGGCGGGGGTGGGGCCGGTGAAGGTGACGAGGAAGCCGTCCCCGGTCGTCTTCACCTCCCGCCCATCGAACCGGTCGATCTGGCGACGGACCATCGCGTCGTGGCGGTCGAGGAGCTGGCGCCAGTCCTGGTCCCCCATCTCGGCGGCCAGCTCCGTCGACCTGACGATGTCGGTGAACAGGATGGTGGCCAGGACACGCTCCGGCTCCCGGCGCCGCCGCGTCCCCGTGAGGAACTCCTCGACCTCGTCGGCCAGCAGGTCCCCGTTCGGGCTGAAGGGGTAGAGGTCGGCCTGGTCGAGCTCGACGAACCGCGCCCCGGCGATGTGCTCGGCCAGGTAACGGCTGTGATCCGGGACGCCGAGCCCGTTGTCGCGCGTCGGGCCGAGCACCAACGTCGGGACGGACAGGGTGGGCAGGACGTCCCGGACGTCGGTGAGGAAGTAGAGGCGGACGAGGACCGCGGCCACCGTAGGACTGGCCCCACGACGCCCTTCCCCCTTCCACCACTCGAGGTAGGCGCGATCGTCGGCGAGGGAGGGCGCGTGGAGCGCTGCGATGTCCTCCGCCGGCGGGTCGGGTCTCGGTGTGACGACCTCGTCGAAACGGACCTCGAAGGACTCCACCTCGTCGCCATACGGATAGTCCGGACCGCGGTGCGCCCGTGCATAGGTGTTGCACAGGACCAGCGCTTGCGTCCGGCCTGGGTGGGTGGCCGCGAACACGATCGCCGGGGGTCCGGACGTGAAGGGCGCGAACAGGGCGGCCCTCTCCGAGCCCACGTCGTCCAGGACGGCCAGCGCGTCCGCCACGCGCTGCTCGAGCGTCGGGGGCGCGTCGGGAGAGATCGGGTCGGAGAGCCCGATCCCGCGAGCGTCGTAGCGGATCACGCGCGCGTACGACTCCAGACGTTCCAGGAACCGAGCCAACCGCGGCTCCCGCTCGAAGGCGTCGATCGAGATGTTGATGTACGACGACATCAGGACGTCGATCGGCCCGTCGCCCTTCACCTGGTAGGCGATGTGAGCGTCGCCGCTCCGGACGTAGCGGGTCTCGGTCATGGACAGATGGTGACCTATGACAGGGAGCCGTGCCCGCGTCCGGCGGTCTACCTCCGGGGGGTCGGAGCGGCGTGTTCGCTGAGACCACGAAGTGTCGGGGTCCGCGTCACCGGCACTGCCCCGCGACCGGACGCGACCAAGCCGATATCATTGCCGCCAGGTCGGAGTGGCGGAATAGGCAGACGCGCATGGTTGAGGGCCATGTCCCCGCAAGGGGGTGGGGGTTCAAGTCCCCCCTCCGACACAACGCGATCGTGGACACGACCCTACTTCTGAGACACGATCCCCACTTGAGGGACTGCCCGTCATGAGGATTGACTCACTCCGAATCCAGGCATATCGGTCGCTCTATGATGTCCACCTTCGACCTTCCCCCTTTCTTGTCCTCGTTGGTCCCAACAATTCGGGCAAGAGCAACTTGTCCGAGGCCCTCGACTTTTTGGGAGATACTTACGAGTTGGGGCTCGAATTCGCGATTACCCGCAAGGGAGGCTTCGAGAGCATCGCTCACCGTCGCCAACGGCGAACGAAGCAGCCTCTGACTATCAGCATTACCGTCTCATTCTCGGCGGAAGATCTGTCCCGCCGACCTCGTTCAGTGCTTCAACCACAGCGGCGGGTCCTGTTTGATCAACCTGATCAAGCTGTGATTCGGCTCGAGCACTCCTTCTCAATCGCTGCAGCGACACAGCGCCGCGACACAGACTTCCACATTCGGCACGAGCGGATTCACATCTCGCAGGTGAAGAAGCACGACGCCCTTGATGGAGCCCGCCTACCAATGACCATTGAGCGAAAGCACAATGAGGTTGACTTCCATGTTTCACGGAAGCGCGGGCGGACTCAGAACCCGAAGGACCGGGTGAGATTCGACAGCCCCTTCTATCCTCTTATCGAGTCCGATTTCCAATCGTTTCTTCGACAACAAGTCACCGATACCGAATTGCTTGTCAAGCATCTCGATTACACACCCATACTAATGCTCTTCCAACGCGATCTAGCCGCAACCAGGTTGTACCAACTCAGCCCCCTGGAGTGCCGCCAGCCTGGAGTGGTTACTCCGAATGCCAACATCGACGAGCACGGTCGTAATCTACCGGCGCTAGTACACTTGATGCAGCGCCGTTATCCACAGGAGTGGAAACGAGTACTGCGCGCCATGGATAAGATTCTTCCAGAACTCACTGACGTCTCAATCGGGTTTACCCACGATCGCCGGATAACTCTACAATTCCATGAGGATTCGGTAGGCCGACCTTGGACCCCTGAAGACATGTCGGATGGGACAATCCAAACCCTAGCCCTGTTCGCCGCACTTCATGACCCAAGAAGCCCCTTGGCAATAGTTGAAGAGCCCGAGAACTCAATACACCCATGGATAATTCGAAGTTTCGTCGATTCGTGCCGGGAAATCGGCTACAAACACATCATTCTTACAACACACTCTCCCGCCCTAATCGATTATCTTCGACCAAGTGAAGTAGTCGTGATCTGGCGCCAATACGGGCGCACGAAGTTAGTGCCACTGCTAGAGTTGGCCCCGGGTGCGGAGGATGACTGGGCCCACGGCAGGCTCACGGTGTTCCAATTGCTCGACTCTGGTCTCCTTCCAGAGGCGATTCCAGCTGGCTACCGATGAGAATCGGAATTGTCGTAGATGGCGAGGCTGAATACGCCTCGCTCACACTCATGTTCCCCGCTCTCCAAGCCCATACCAATCATACTCTGCTTCACCCGGTCTTGGCCAAAATTCAGCCCTATGCGCCTCCGGGCGCAATCGCCCAACGGTGCACACTTGCCTCGCGAGCGTTCCTGCACAAATCGCCCGACCTAATCGTGGTTCTCTTCGATCGTGAGAATCGCAGTGAATGTTGCGGGACTCTGGCTCGACAGGTCGAGGCATCCCTAGAATCCGGAATTCCTTGCTCAGTAGGCGTCGTAGTAAAAGACCGGATGTTCGAGAATTGGCTTGTCGCTGACTTGGACGCTCTGGAGCAACAGCCCGCTCGATTCCGTCTGAGCCAAAGGGATAGGCGACTCGTTGCTCCAAACAAGTCCGACCGCTGCGACGCCTTGAGTCTCCTGAAACGTGCGACTGGACATGAGTACGACAAGGTCAGAGATGCGAAGAACGTGCTTAAGCGAGCAAGCCCGGAAAGGATTGCTGCAAACTCACGCAGTTTTCGTGGTTTTCTACGTCTCCTTGGGGACCCCGATTACCTAGACCAGAGCCTCAACCCCCGCTGACAGTCGGGCCTGAGGTGCGAGCGTATGGGACGTACATGTAGGCATCTCGTCACCCCCGCTATCCCTGATTACTCCCCCATCGACTAGAGATGTACTTCTCGCGTTCGGTGGGGTCAGAAATCTCGCGGGTTCCGTTCCCGATCCGGACGTAGAAGGACGTCTTGGTCTCCAGCTGACCCTTTCGGTCCACCACGACCTTGGCCTCCACCGGGAAGCTGCTCGGCGGCACGTGAACCCGGCAGATGTCGTCCCCGTTGATCGTGTGGATCTCGCTGGATACCGAGCTGGCCGCGGTCTCCCCCACCGCGTTGATCAGCAACTGACTGAGATGGAGCAGGAATCGGTCCCGGTCCCCCTTGCCTTCCTTCCTCAGTGAGGCGTAATCCGAAGACAGTCCGTGGACGGATCCGTCATCCGCCACCCCGATGAGCAGCGTCCCGCCCTCTCGGCTGTTTGCGAACGCCGCGATCGTCTTGATCGACGCCGTCTCCAGCGACTTGTAGACCTCACCCGTGTCGGCCCCCGTCCGCAGCGTCGCCTTGAACTCGAGGTGGCTATTCTCGGTCCCGGTCGCCAGCAGCTCACCGATCGGGCAGTGCTGCTGGTACGCCACCCTCGCCCGCGCCTGGGCCAGGGTCGCGTACACCTTGATTACGTCCGCTGCCAGGGCCTCGTCGTCCAGGAACTTGTAGACCACCTTCTCGTTGCGGTCCATGCGCCCGAGCAGAGCCTTCTGGAACATCTCCGGGAAGACGACCCCGAAGTTCTCGGCAGTGTTGTTCACAGCCGTCACTTGGACGTCCTCCTGGGAGACCAGGTCTTCCAGCGCGGCGTCAAAGACGAGCCGGTCGGCGTCGGACCAGTCCGTGCCGTAGAGGGCGTTCAAGCGGTCGATAATCACGGACAGGCGCTCGTCGTCGGGCTCGTTGAGGCGTCCGGTCCCAGAGTAGATCGTGGTCACCTCTCCCCCATCGCTACCCAACGACACCGAACCCGCGAACTGCTGCTCGTTGCGAAGGTGGGTGAGCTCGAGCGCTCCGCTGAGGTCCACGGCCGCTCCGGCGTCCGCCTTGATAAACGCCTGCAACGCCTTGCCGAACAGGTAGTCACGCTCCAGCTCGGTGTCCACGAACGACACTATCTGGGACAGAAACGAGTAGATGCGCACGAATCGCCCGAGCGCGTCCCGGAAGCGTTCCTGCTCGTCCTCCTCCAGGTCTCTGAACCTGTCGATCGCCGGGCCCAGCGCAGCGTGCAGTCGTCCGTGGTCTGCGCTCTCCGAGAGCAACAGCCGGGCGAACGTCACAGCCTCCTCGGCTACAAGCACGCCGAACTCGTCTAGGGCGTGACGCGTGTCGTAGAGGAGGTTGGGATCGGATGGGGGTGCGACGGTCCGGCCGTGATAGGGCTCGAAAGCCGCCGCTATCTCATCGGCGTCGTTGACGAAGTCGAGGACGAACGTGCCGTCCTTGTCCGGGTGCGTGCGGTTGAGCCGGGACAGCGTCTGGACCGCGGCCAGTCCGGTAAGGGTCTTGTCCACATACATCGCGTACAGCTTGGGCTGGTCGAACCCGGTCTGGAACTTCTCGGCCACCACCATGAGCTGATACTCGTCGCTGTCGAAGCGCTCGGCCGTCTGCGACTCCGGGAACCCGTTGCAACGGCCTTCCGTGACCGGCTCCCCTCCGTTGAGCGGCACCGCATCGGAGAACGCGACGAGCACGCCCAGGTCGTATCCGTTCTCGTTGACGTAGGCGCGCAGAGCTTCCCAGAAGCGCACCGCATGGAGCCTGGACGAGCACACGACCATGCCCTTCGCCTGTCCGGCCACCTTGTGGGCGACGTGGGCCCGGAAGTGCTCGACAACGATCTCCGCCTTCTGGGACAGGTTGTGCTCGTGCAGGATGACGAACCGGGCGATGGCTCGCCGCGCCTTGGCCGTCTCGTAGGCCGGGTCGTCCGCGATCGCCTTCTCGAGGTGGAAGAAGGTCTGGTAGGTCGTGTAGCCGGCCAGGACGTCGTGGATGAACCGCTCCTCGATCGCCTGACGCATCGAGTAGAGATGGAAGGGCTCATGGCGGCCGGTATCCGGATAGTGGCGGCCGAACAGCTCCAACGTCTTGCCCTTCGGAGTGGCGGTGAACGCGAAGAAGCTCATGTTCTCCTGCCGTCCGCGCGCGGCCACGGCCTCGGCCAAGACCTCCTGGACCTCATCCACCGGGATGTCCGGCTCCTGAGCCTGGGAAACGCCGAGCAGGCGGCGCAGCTCCTTGGCGGCCTCACCGCTCTGCGACGAATGGGCCTCGTCCACGATGACCGCGTAGCGACGATCCGGGAGATCGACGCCCTTCTTGATGACGACGGGGAACTTCTGAAGGGTCGTGATGATGATGCGGGCCTGCTCGCCCGCCAGCGCGTCGGCGAGCTGCTGCGAGGATTTGTCGATCCGCTCCACCACGCCGTGAGCGTGCTCGAACTGATAGATCGTGTCCTGGAGCTGGCGGTCGAGGATGACGCGGTCGGTGATGACGACGACCTTGTCGAACACCTTGTCGTCGCCTCGGTGGAGCGTGGACAGCCGGTGGGCGAGCCAGGCGATCGTGTTGGACTTCCCGCTTCCCGCAGAGTGCTGAACGAGGTAGGAGTGGCCGGGACCCTCCTCCCGGGCCGAGGCTTCCAGGTGCCGGACGGCGTCCCACTGGTGGTAGCGCGGGAATATGACCTGTCCCGGACGCTTGGACCCCCTCGCCGGCTTCACCTCATGGACGAACCGTCCGAGGAGGTCGAGCCATGCGTCCCGCTGCCAGACGCGCTCCCACAGGTAGGAGGTGGCGTGTCCGTCGGGGTTGGACGGGTTGCCCGCTCCCCCATCCCGGCCTTGGTTGAAGGGAAGGAAGCGGGTGTTCTGTCCGGCGAGCTGCGTGGTCATGGCCACACGCTGCGGATCGACGGCGAAGTGAACGACCGCCCGGGCCAGGGTCCTGTTCCGGGCGTCACGGTCGGTGCGGTACTGATGGACGGCCTGCTCAACGCCCTGTCCGGTGAGGGGGTTCTTCAGCTCTGCGGTGGCCACGGGGACGCCGTTCACGAACAGGGCCAGGTCGACCGACTTGCCGGAGCCGGGGTCGTAGCGGAGCTGTCGGGTGGCCGTCAGGCGGTTGGCCCGGTATCGCTCGACCAGCTCGGGGGTGAGCCCGTGGGCGGGCTTGAAGTACGCGATCCGGAGGGTGACGCCCTGGTCGACGACGCCGTGGCGCAGGACGTCCACCACCCCCCTCTTGTCGAGCTCGGACGAGAGCCGATCCGCGAACCTGGACTGGGTGGCGTCGGGGTCGTTGCCATAGTTCTTGACCAGCCGCTGCCACTCGTCGGACTGCGTGGCCCCGATGAACGCATAGAGCTCGGACGTGTCGAGGGCCCGGTCCGGATCGAAGTCGCGGGCCGGACCCTGCTCCTTGTCGTTCTTGACCACGTACCCACCTTGGAAGGCGAGCCAGTCACAGATGGAGGCCTCGAAGAGATCTTCGGACGGGTTACTCAACGCTCGGCCCCCCGGCGAATGGGTTCAAGACCTTGACGCCGGTCCGCGCGATATCAGTCGTGTTCCGAGTCACCAAGGTCAGATCATGGACCTTGGCGGTTGCAGCCAGGAGTCCGTCGACGACTGGGAGAGGGTCAGGGACGTTGAGTCGCCCCCATTCATCTGCGACCTCAGCCGTGACAGGCAGGATGCGGTCGGTATAGGTGGAGTTGGTCCCCTCCAGCCATCGATCGAGCTCGTCGGCTTGAGCGGGATCACGACGTCGGAGCCGCTCGATCCCTGAGCGGATCTCGCCGACGACGAGCACGCTGAGGAACAGTGAGGAAGGTGAACGAGCGCGTAGCCACTCCTTGACCGCATCGTCGCCCGAACGCCTGCGGGCCTCGGAGAGAACATTCGTATCGAGGAGGAACGCTATAGCGCCACCTCTCGGGGCATATCCGAGCTTCGCTCCAGTTCCAGATCGTCGAAGGGGGGACCCTCCAGCAGGAATTCGACGAAACTCGGACGCTCCCCCACGAGCTCCTCATAGCGCTCGGCGGACAACACGACGACCACGGCCTCCCCATGCCGGGTCACGACCTGGGGGCCCTCGGTGAGGGCGCGACGAACCACCTCGCTGAGGCGTTGTTTGGCGTCTTGCAGCTTCCAGACCATCCTTGCTCCTGTCTAGACGGTCTAGATTAGCTCAGGAGCCAATGCTATGCGACTTCTAGTTCTCCGGTGACAGCCGCTGTGATGAGGGCCTGACGATGCTCCTGGAGGAGCGCAAGTTGGCGGTGAATCCGTTCACTGGCCTGACGAATCCGGGCGACAGTCGCTTCTAGACGTTCCTTTACCCCAACTTGCTCTTCGGCAGGTGGGACCGGGACAGGCAACTCCCCAGCATCTTGCGCATTGAAGTGACCGAGAGCAGCGTTATCGGATCCCGCGGCCACGAAACTCCGAGATCGAGCGGAGTTGATGCCATGGCAGAGCAGCTCTGGCAGAAGGCGAACACTTCGTCGAATGATGATGAGATCAACGCAATTCGCCCCATCGAGGTCGGGTGGGACTACCGCCGCAGTTCCAGCGTTTCCCGACCTCACCACTACAACGTCTCCTGCCTGCAGGTTGGTTGCGCGATGCCGAGTTGCGTCCTCCTGGGAGACGCGAAGCAGAGCTCTGCGGTCGATGCCCCAGTCCCTGACATTGAGGCCGCGCAAGCAGGGAACACCCTCTTCCGACTCGGTAAAGGAGTGGTCTCGGTTCCCGCTGGTGGGTCGGCCGGCGACATGCTTCAGTCGACGAAGGTCGTAACGGGGGTTCCACAACTCCCTATCTATCACCGCGATGCGTCTCTGCTCGAGAAGTGAGAGTAACTGCCCCTTCTTCGCGACCAGAGCATCGATCTGAGCGGTCTCGACGTCGAGGAAGTCCGCAATCGCTCGCTGCGCGCCAGGCGGGGGGACAGACAGCCGCGTAGAGGCAAGTGCGTCGGTGGTCAGCTCGAGGAACGTCGATCCCACACCTCTGGCCTGAAGTCGGTCAACAATATTCCCGAGCACGTAGCGGTAGTAGCGGATATCGCATGGGGTGACAGGAACCAGACCTCTGCACCCTTGATTGAAAGCAACAACTCCGACCGTCTGAGCGACGTAACCGATCGGCGCCCGGGTAGACAACACAAGCGATCCTCCTGGGACTGTCGCGCTACCAGTCTCGAGTCCCCGCCGGCTAAGGGTGCGGTCCGTGGTCTCGATGACTCTCCCGTTTTGACGCCCCAGGTCAACAGGCGTCGCCCATGGGATGCCCCCATCCCAGTTCCCTGGATCAGAAGTGGGAGTTCCTCCATTGACGACCTTGAAGAGACGACGCAGCGGGACCTCGGCCCACGTCACTCCGTGACCTCCCGCAGCAGGTCCTGAATCTCGGCCTCCAGTTGTTTGATCTCCCTATCGATCTCCTCAAGTGGCCGGGGTGGGACGTACTTGTAGAAGTGTCGCGTGAGCGGGATCTCGTACCCGACCTTCGTCTTCGAGTAGTCCACCCACGCGTCCGGGACGTAGGGGTGGACCTCCTGCGCCAGGTGGTCGTCCACTGCGGTTCGGTACTCGACCGACTTGAGACGTCCGGACACGTCCTCCTCGAATCCCACCCTCACCGCCGGCAACGGGACGTTCTCCTGATCCCGCAGCTCGGGGTCCGGTTCCGGCTCCCCCTTGCGGTTCGTGATCACCGGGGCGTCCGGATCGCGGACGGCCAGCGCGTCCCAGACCGCCTTCTGCTGAGGCTTGGTCAGTCCGGCCCCCTTGAGCACCTCTTCCACGACCTCAGGGTCAGCCGGTCCCGGATGGGCAGCCAGGGCTGACACGACCGAAGTGACCACGTCCGGGTGCAGCTTTGCCAGGCGGCGCTCCGAGCGGACAGCGGCCAGCGTGTCGTCCGTGACCTCCCAGCGCAGCTGCAGCGGGCGCTCTACCGTGATGCGCAGGAACCCGAACGCCTCGTTCGGAAGTATCTTCACGCGGTCGGAATCCTCGAACGCCCCGTACAGCTTCGTGATCTCCGCGATGTGCTCGGCAGATAGCTCCTTGCGCTTCTCCCCCAGGCTCTTGCGCATCTTCTGCCACAGCTCCCGGGCGTCCACCAGCTGCACCTTGCCCCGTCGCTCAGGACGCTTGCGGTTGGTCACCACCCAGAAGTAGGTCGAGATCCCCGTGTTGTAGAAGAGCTGGTCAGGCAGGGCCACGACGGCCTCCAGCCAGTCATTCTCGATGATCCATCGGCGGATCTCCGACTCCCCCGAGCCGGCGGCCCCCGTGAACAGCGGCGACCCGTTGAACACGATCGCCAGCCGGGAGCCCCCCTGCTCGACCGGCTTCATCTTCGCGATCATGTGCTGTAGGAACAGGAAGCTCCCATCGTTGATCCGTGGGAGCCCGGCCCCGAAGCGGCCCGCGAACCCCTTCGACTCGTGCTCGTCGCGCACGACCTTCTCGACCTTCTTCCACTCCACGCCGAACGGGGGGTTGGCGAGGAGGTAGTCGAAGTGCTCGCCCGAGAACCCGTCTTCGGAGAACGAGTTGCCCAGCAGAATGTTGGCCGCGTTCTGGCCCTTGAGCATCATGTCCGAGCGGCAGATCGCGTAGGTCTCGGGATTCAGCTCCTGTCCGAACACCTCCAGGCGAGCCTGGGGGTTCAGCGACCTCAGGTGGTCCTCGGCGACCGAGAGCATGCCTCCCGTCCCGCACGCCGGGTCGAGCAGCGTCTTCACCACTCCCGGTCTGGTTAGGAGGCGGTCGTCCTCGATGAACAGCAGGTTGACCATGAGACGGATCACCTCACGGGGGGTGAAGTGCTCACCGGCCGTCTCGTTCGAGAGCTCCGAGAAGCGGCGGATCAGCTCCTCGTACAGGTAGCCCATCTCCAGGTTCGACACGTTCTGGGGGTGCAGGTCGATCTCGCAGAACCGGGAAACGACGAGGTACAGGAGGTCGGAGCGGTCCAGGCGCTCGATCTGTCCGGGCAGGTCGAACTTCTCCAGCACGTCCCGGGCCGCCGGCGAGAACGCGAGCAGGTAGCTGCGGAGGTTGTCCGCGATGTTCGGGGGGTCGTCCAGGAGCCGGGTCATCGTGAGAGGGGACGTGTTGTAGAACTGCTCCCCAGCCGCCTTCTCGAGGAGGGGGCGCATGTTTTCGACCTGGCCGGTGAGCTTGCGGGCCGTCTCGAGCACCTTCGCCTTGGTGGGCTCGAGCACGCAGTCGAGCCGGCGCAGGACCACCATGGGCAGGATGACCCGTCCGTACTCGGACTGCTTGTAGTCTCCGCGCAACAGGTCGGCCACCGACCAGATGAAGGCCGCGTGGTTTCGGATGGTCTCGTTCTGACCGATCGCCATGACTCCCCCGAGATTCGAACGTGCAGCCATGGTGACATCTGGCGGGCATGGAGGGCCGACCGGCTCGGATCGAGCTACTCGGCCCCTGTGAGGTCGGCCCTAGCGCTGGTTGCCCACCTCTTGTCGCAGTCCCGACATCGCAGCGTACGACGGCCGCTCGTCAGGTGATAGATCCCCACTCCGACCCATCGGAGGCCCAGGATGATCGTGGCGATGAGGCCGACAGCGGGGAGCGCCGTACTGCCTCCTGATCCCTCAGCCAAGCCCAACCAGATCCCGAAGGGCAGGGGGCCGAGAAGGAAGGTAAGTACCCCGCTCCAGATGTAGCGAAGAGGGTTCGTCGGTACTACTCGGCGCCCACCGCAGCGGACACAAGGCTCCCACGCTGTCCTCATCTCAGACCGCCAGAAGCCCCCCTGTCCGTTGCGCTCCGCTCACCGATCACATCGAGTTGAACGCGCTCCGGAACATCGCTCCCAAGACCACCATCCAGAAGATCGCGTGAAGCCAGATCACGACCATGAAGGCGATCGCAGTAGCGAAACCAATCCGGAACGCCGCGCGCCAACTGAGCCGGAAATCCTCCATGGGCCCCCCTTCTTCAAGCTGACGGGAGAACCCTAAAGGCGGATGACGACACGGGCCCGAGCCCCTAGCCTCCCGGCGGCCCCCGGCCTGGGTCGGACGGCTCGAGGATCCGCTCCCGCACCTCGCGGCGCAGCGACACCGGACCCCCTTCGACGAACCGCCCCGACGGGCTGATGAACGCGACCTGATGGGTCGGATCGCCGCTGATTCGCCATCCCCCCTCGTGCACGAGCCGATGATGGAAGCCGCACAGCAGGATCAGGTTCTCTAGGTCGGTCTTCCCGTTCAGCGCCCACTCCTTAACGTGGTGAGCGGCGACCCAGCGTGAACGCTCACATCCGGGGAACCGGCAGGTGATGTCCCGACGACGCAGCTCGCGGACCATCGCCGCGGTCGGCGTCCGGCTTATCCGCCCGATCCCCACCGCGCGCCCGTCCGGACCGTGCGCCACGATCTGCCATCGCGCATCGCAGGCCAGGCGGCGGAGGGCCTCCGACGAGATCGCCACTCCCCCCTCGAGCTCACCGCCTCCGGGCTCGCCCATCAGGACGTCCGCATCGACGTGCACGACGACGGTCGCGCGGTCGGTGTCCGGATCGGCTGCGAGACGCATGCTCGCCAGCTCAACCAGAGCGTCCGCGCAGCGGGTCTGATGATCCTCGTACGTCCCCGTCTCCGGATCGAGAGGCGCGGTCTCGGCCAAGCGCGAGATCGCGCGCTCAACCACCGCACCCTCGGCCTGCGGGAGCGAGCCGGCGATCCGGAGCACGAGCCCGTCGTGGTCCCACCGCAGCCGCAGCTTGCGTCGGCGGTGGGCCCGGTTCTCCTCCTCCTTCTCCACCGGACGAGCCCGGCGGGCCACCCGTCGCAGGTGAGCCGCGGACATCCTCCGAGCCTCCTCCACGAGGTCGGCCTCCGTCTCCGACGTCGCGAAGGAGGCCAGGGCACGCGTCTGGTCCCACGAGAGGGTTCCCTCTGAGTAGGCGCCGGCCACGATCGGCAGGGCCTCCAGCGCCCGCGCGACCCGCACCACCTCGAACGCGTACTCACGCGTCCACGCGAGCCGAGCGACCAACCACGCCTCCATGCAGGAGGAACCGTCCTCGGCCCACCCCCGGCAGGCGTCGTAGGCGGCCACGAACTCGAGCATCTGCGCGTCCACCGCCAGCTTCAAGCCATGGAGCTGCTCGATGCCGTCGGCGAGTTCCGCCGTCGACCGTCCGGCGAGGGATTCGCGACCCATGTAGGGAGCATAGAGGGAGGTAGTGACAGTTTCTCGAACACGTGTTCGTATCCCCTGTCGGTGCCCGATGCGATACTCCAGCCGCCTTCCCCCTGGCAAGGGAGGGACGCATGGAACCTACGATCCTCACCCCCGTGGGCCCCGTGGCTCACGTCGTTCGGGCCCGCACGACGCGGGGGCCCACAGCCCTGCGCTTGCGTGGCTGGCCCGCCGCATGCGGCAGGACGTCAGCGGACCGGATCCGCGCAGCCGTGCTCAACTCAGGTTTCTCGCTACCCGCGGGAAGAACGACGCTGTGGATCGAGCCCGAGCTGGCCGAAGCCAACCCGGGAACCGACCTGGCCGCCGCTCTGGCGCTGATGCTCGCCGATCCCTCGCGTGCGCACGTCCGGCAGTCGAATCTGATGGCCTGGGGCGCTCTCGACCTAGACGGGACCCTCCGTCCGGCCGACAAGGAGCCGATGGCCGAGCTCCCGGACGAAGGGTGGGTCGGACGGTTCTGGTCTCACCACGACGAGGTGCCCCGTCCGGACGAAGCCGCCGTTCTGACCGTGATCGACGTCCCGGACCTGTCCCGGGCGTGGGAGGTGATCGTCAGGCTTTTGGACATCCAAGCCGCCCTTCTGAGCTGAGCTCTCGTTGACCCGGCGCCCGCTCCCTCTCGGAAGTGATCATGCGCCCATCTCAGTCGAGCGTTGGGTCAGCACGGAGTTATCGCCCCTCCTGACCAACCCCAGGGAGGAATGAGTCAGGAACCTAAGTGCGTCGCCCACGGAGCGTTGGCACACCCTGGCCATCGTCAAAGGAGAGAACGATCCGGGCGTCGTCTTCCACAGAGAAGGAGACGAGGAGATCAGCGATGTGTTGACCTGCCGATGCTCGCCACGAAAGAACTCGGATCCCGCTCCCACCCGAGCCGAACGTGCTCCATCCGTAGCGACCGTAGAACGGTTCCTTTGTATTGGAGCTCTTCAGCCCCCAATAGTCCGCCCCGAGTTCTATACGGAGCGTGAAGTCCCCGCGGGCGCCGTGCGGGACAACCACGTCTGCCTCGTAGTTGCCGGGTCCAATCAAGGCCGAACACTCTCCCGCACCTTGGGCTGCCTCGATAGGAGGGACAACGCACGCGAAATCTGGGACGTAGGCCCGAGGAGATGCAGTTGCAGGAGTCGCGCCTAGGGCCCACGTCGGCCTGAACATAAGCCTGAGCAAAGGCATCACGACCGTATTCGCCACGAAGCCGATGTCCCCTGCAACCTAGGACCCCTCCAGAAGGCTCATATGTGCCGCGCGGACCTGAAGTGAATGGGAGCGACCCCTACGAGAGACCGAGTTCATGTCCTCCTCGAGCGCCCCGAGGTTGACGAGTAGGTCAGAACGAAGGTGCGCCAAGGACAACCGGGTCGCCGCGACGACTGACTCCCTCAGGTACCGCTGGGCGCCCTCGGGGTCACCATCGAGCCGGGCCAGGCATCCGAGCATCCTGAAGGCCTGGGCGGGAACCAACCCAGGCATCGTTACGCGTAGGCGTCCTCGGGCGGGGGGCGTCCGTGATGACGTCGGTCATCACGCTGCGCGCGAGCGGGAAGTCTCCCCGCAACGCGGCGATGGTGCCGAGCGCAGGTCCCCGGGGGCGCCCAGGGGCCTGGCCTTCCACGTCTGGGCATGCGTTCGAACGCCGCGAACGAACCCCTTTCCCTACATCCACGGGTAACTCTAGGCGCACCGACCCCGACGCGCGGCGCCAGTCCGAAACTTTCCCCCCGACCGCGCTCCGTCGGGTGACGAACGCGGCTCCCCGGGGGCCCCGGCTCCAGCGGTTGCAGCGTCAGACCCGCGCGCGCCGGGGGCGCGTCGCACCCGACTGCGTGCCAGGTACCCGTCACCCGCGGCGGTGTACCCACGTGCCATAGGCCCTCCGACACGCAGGTGAGAGGCCCTATCGGACACTCACAGTCACCCCAGGTCCCATGTCCTGGACACGTCGCGGACACGCCCCGCGAGGTAGAACACGGCGCCGCCGCCCTGTCGGTAACGACGCCTAGAGCTTGGCTGTGGATCCGAGTAGGCCTACATGCGCTTCGGCCGCGCTGGATAGAGGGGGTCTGGGGTGCGGCCAGGCCACATCCGATCAGGTCTTGGGAAAGAGAGGCGGACCCGTCCGCACCCTGTTACCAGGAACGCCCACTCGTGCGAGGATCTCGCTCGATGTTCGCGGCAGGAAGGGTTCAAGGCAATCACCAACTGTCCGGATCACCGCGCACAGTTCCGCCAGGACGTCCTCGAGACGACCGTCGGCCTCCCGTGCGAGGACCCAGGGAGCAGTCTCCACGACATAACGATTGGCCGCTTCGACCAATCCCCAGATAGCCCCTATGGCGTCGTGAATCGCGAAGCGCTTCATGGCGACCTCGACCGCACTCGGCAGTTCCCGCGCCTGTCCTGTGAGCGGGCCGCCCCTCGCGGTTGGCACGCGGCCATCGAGGTAACGATGAACCATCGCCACCACGCGGGACACAAGGTTGCCAAGCTGATCCGATAGATCGGCGTTCCGTGAAAGCACGAACCGGTCACGGGTGAAGTCCCCGTCCTCCGTTGTCCGGATGTGGCGCAGGAGGAAGTACCGAACGGTGTCGACCCCGAATTCATCGACCAAGGCGAACGGGTCGATCACGTTCCCAAGGGATTTACTGATCTTCCGGCCGTCGATCGTCACGAATCCGTGCGTCACGATGGCGGTCGGAAGGGGGATGCCAGCGGACAGGAGCATGGCCGGCCAGTACACGGCGTGGAACCGGATGATGTCCTTACCGATGATGTGAACACGATGAGGGCTTTGAAGCCAGTACTGCTGGAAGGCCGGGCCATCTGTCGCGTAGTCGAGCGCCGTGATGTAGTTGCCGAGGGCATCGAACCAGACGTACATCACTTGCGTGGGGTCTCGCGGTACGGGGAGGCCCCAGCCACGAGCGCGCTCAGCGGAGCGGGAGATGCTGAAGTCTCGGAGCCCCGATCGCAGCAACGACAAGACCTCGTTGCGCCGCGACTCGGGCAGGATCTGGATGTCTCTCGACGTAACTAGCTGGAGCAACTGCTCCGTGTAGCGAGACAGACGGAAGAACCAGTTCTCCTCCTCGACCTCCTCAGGAACGGTCTCATGGGCGGAACATCGACCACCTGTCAGGTCGGAATCGTCCAGGAAGCGCTCGCACCCGCTGCAGTAGCGCCCGCGGTAATGGCCCTTGTAGATGTCACCCGCCGCGTCGCAGGCGGACCACAGCTTGTTGACGCCCGCCCGGTGGCGAGCGTCGGACGAGGTCCGGATGAAGTCGTCCACCGATAGGTCTAGGGCATCACCGAGGCGGTAGAAGCTGTCGGCGTAGCGCGCGACCAGTTCGACCACGGGCACGCCTTCGCGCTCCGCCGCCTGAACACTCTTGATGCTGTTGTCGTCGGTGCCGGTGAGGGAGCGGACGGCGTCTCCCTGCTTCCGCCTATAACGCGCAATCGCATCCGCAATCAGCGCCTCAAGAGCGAACCCGATGTGCGGGTCAGAGTTGACGTACGGTATCGCGGTCGTGACGTAGAACGTAGACATGGCTTCTCCTCTCGGGTGCGCAGGGGGTCCGGGTGCTCCCGAGCAGGAGGTGATGCTGGTCAGCGTGCGCGAAGCCGCAGCACTCCCGCTGGGAGCACCGGCATTCGCATTCGCGTGTAGGCGCGCTGATCGGTCATCTGTTCACAGGCTAGCAGGACCTCACGGTCCCGACGGGGCGGCCCCGGCCAGAGTAAGCACCGAGCCTCGTCCCCCGGCTACGGGCTGACTAGACATGGGGTCTCGTTCCAACGACCCGCTTGCTACGGGGAGGGCATCGGCCACGACCTCCGGAGCCAAGCCTCCTGATGCTGAGGCCCCACGTGCGACAGAACCAGTTCCGTTATGCCGGCGCGAATGCTCTGGATCAGAGTCTCCACATGACCACTGTGAAGCTCCAGAGGAGCATCCTCCAGGAGCCCCATACGACTTGAACTTGTCGCACACCTCGCGCGTCCCGCCCCTGCTGGTGGAGGATCGCAGGATCCGCGCCGGTTGCCGTGCGGAGTCGAGGGTTGCTCCTGGCGCGCCTACGGCTGGGTCAGCCCACGGATCCCGATGATCGGAGCCCGGGACCCCGTCCCCGAGGACCAACTCTCGGAGAAGGAGCGGCGAGGCGGTGCCCGCGCCCGGGCCGAGCACCCGCGACATCCGGGCTAGAGGTTCGCGACCCCCGGCATCACCGCAAACGACGACGACGACAACCCGAGAGGAGCAGCGTGATGCTGCACGAGATGCTGACAGGCAACCCAGTGGATGGAGTTGGAGGCCGAGCTCGAGCGGATCGCCTCCGCCGGCGGAAGCACCGGGAGCGGGCCGTGGCGGAGGACGCCCGCCACGAGGAGGCGCTCGCCCTCCACCGTCGAGCCGTCGAGGAGGCGAACGGCGCCGGGGAGCCCCCGCCCGCCCCCGATGGCGCCGCCCGGGCGGCCGCGGTCCGCGCGTTCATGGACGCGCGGGACTCGGTCAGGCTCCGGAGCGGGCGTTCCTAGCTGAGCACGGGCCGGGCATGCTCGCCCGCCTGGCCGACGAGTCGCGGGCCAACCTCTCCGAGGTCGCCGAGGTCGTGAACCGGTTGGTCGTGCCGGTCGTCCGGCGGGAGGTCGCGCTGCGCCGCACGGCCGAGCGGATCCTCGCGGGGATTCCATCCCCCCGGCCGCTCGCCGGCCGGGAACGCGTCGACGCGGTCGCGGTGGTCGTCGCGGCACCGGCCGGGGAGGACATGCTCCGGGTCGAGCCCGGCGGCGGGAGCCGGCAGCCCGCGTACCGGCGGCCGAACGTCGCACAGTGAAGCAGGTCCCCCCATTGCGCGCCGCGCCCGGGGACGTGACCGACTGGCGGAACCGGGCGTCGTGCGTGGGCACGGACCGGCGCCTGTGGTTCCCGGAGCGGGGCGACCCGGGGAGGGCCGCTCCTCGGATCTGCGCGGGCTGCCCGGCCCGGGAGCCGTGCCTCGAGTACGGGCTCGTGGACCCGGCGCGCGGGCACGGGATCTGGGGTGGCCTGACCGCGAGGGAGCGGATCCTCCTCGTAGTCATTCTCTAAGAGGGGAAGCGTGGATCCGGGTCGAAGTACCTTCCCATGCGATCGAAGTGTGGACTCATCCTCTCTGCGCTGGTGATCTTGGCCTGCCCAACGGCCCAAGCCTCAGAGGACGGTTACTGCGAAGTCCGGGAACCCGTAGTCGTCGCGGGATATGACCCTGACCGAATCTGGGTCGGCTATGAGTCGCCGATTCCAATCCCGGTGGTAGGGGGCGGCCTGGTCGCCTGCGGCGTGCCCGTGACCTGCCCGGCCGACCACGAACCGTACTGCGAGTTCGAGACCAGAGCTATCATCCAGGGCATCGGGCTAACGGCGGCAAAGGCCAGCGATTGGAACTCCCAATCATGTGTGGGGTTCAACGGTTGCGTCACCGGTTGGACCAACCAGACCATACCTGTGCCTCCCGGTCATCAGAGACACGTCGCATCCTGTCTCGCTCACGCCGGCCTTGGTATCCACTGGCGCGCGCAGATCGGCACGACGGCGACCGATGTGGTCCTTCGCTGCGAGGCCCGGTTGCGTTGAGATGCGTGTGGGTCGAATCTTGGCCCGCAGCGGGGAGCGAGCCGTCGACATCTCGCCTCTTCGCCCCCCCTTGGGACCTTCCATATCGCTCGTGTCGGCGAGGGATGGTCGGCTCCATCGCCGAGTTGGCCAGCGGGTCCAGGCGCATCGATTCCCGCCGGCGCGAGGACGGCTCGCTCACTTCGTCGAAGAGAAGGTCGATCATCGTGTTGTCTGCCGCGGGTGTGCCCTCCGTGAGGTCACCTCAGCGCGACTCGCACCGACAGCTTCCCGGATCGGAGGGTCACACGGAGCGCGTCAGGCGCGACCCCGGGTCGGAACACATACGTCATGAATGAGCCATAGCCTGTCCGAGATGATCCAACGCCGGGTTCCCCGATGAACTCGCGCCCTGCGTCGTCTACGAGAGCCCAATCTCGCGGTCCCCAGTGTCCATCCGGAGCCCACGTGCGGAGTCGGATCTCATCGCGCCAGATCTCAAGCATGAGGGGGTGAATCACGTCACCTTCCTGAACGGCCGTACCGCTGTCCCCCGTAAGCACATACAACGACCTCGGTGTGTTGAAACCCTCCGCCGGTTCAACATGCACCAGGCTCGCCTCCGACGGAGTCACCGGGACGTCAACCGGGACAGGCTGCCCAGGAGTCTTCACGCCCACAGCCCGAACCTCGAGAGGCGAGACCCTCGCATCGACCACGGACGTCCCGAACCAGAGCCCCTGCGGGCCTCGTGATCCTCCCGCCCCGAGCCCCCTAAGCGGCCGTTCCAGCCCATCGGTCGTGCGCAGATACACCAGCGGCGATGGTGGAGGTTCGCACTCCATAGGCTTCACCGGGCGATCCTCGCCGTCCTGCTCTGCGCCGACCTCCACGGGCGCGGGACTGGCACAGGCAACGGAGGGAGCCGGGACCTCCACCGTCCACAGCTCGGTGAACGTCGGGAACCTCGTCATGCTCAGGACATAGAGAACCCGGCCCGGATCGAGCGGGATCCGCGTCCCCACTGGAAACACCTTCGGACCGGTCGAACGCATCCCGGCCGGCAGGACTGTGCGGCGGCCGCCCACTAGCAGAGCACCGAGAACGAGAGCAACGGCCGCGAGGATCGAAACTGCAACGGGGAACGCCCTCGAGGACTCCAGGGCTCGCCCGCCACGTGCTGCGGCACGGTCGAGCACGTCATCCCAGTCCGGCTCCCGGACCTTCACGGCAGTCGCCCGCTCACGGATAAGGCTGCCGATGTCCGCCCTGTGTCGAGGCCTGGTTTCATCCGTCACGATCGCTCATCCCCTTGAGTCGCAGGGCCTGCACCGCCCGACTGACCTGACTCTTCGCAGTCCCCTCCGAGATCGACAAAGCCTCAGCGATCTGGGCGTAGCTGTAGTCCAGATAGAACCGAAGCATGAGGCACACGTACTGCCCCTCCGGGAGTTCGCGGACGCTCGCCCACAGTGCGACCCCCTCCCCGTGGTCCGCATCGTCCGGGAGCTCGCGCAGGAGGCGGCGGATCTTCTCCCACCTCCTGTTACGCCTGTACCGGCTCTTGGCCATGTTGAGGATCGCGCCCCGGACGTAAGCCGGAACATCCTCGACCTCCGAACCCCTCTGCAGCGCAGCTGCGAACGCCTCCTGGACGAGGTCCGCAGCCGCATCTGCATCACCGATCAGCAAGAATGCGAACCGCGCGAACCGGTCGTAGGTTTCTCGGTACGCACGCTCGACCGCCGAATCAGCCCCGTGAAGTCGGTGCATCACATAAGAAGTCGAACGAGTCCGATGAATGGTTGCTCCTGGCTCGAGGCTTGACTGCACGTCAGCGCACCGGCTTGCAGCAGGATCAACCGGGTCGCGCACCGCATACTCGGTCGGCGGGTGGCGGTCGTCTCCGGCGCCGATGACTGTGTGGCCGCGGCGGGATCGCTACCGTTCGGGCGCTCCCTCCTCAGACGCCAGCCTCTCGAAGCTGCCGAGCACCTCGACCCACCCATCGTCGTAGGACGGACGCAGACGCAGCGCGTGGCCGCCGAGCCGGTCCCATCCCCGATGCTCCAGATCGAGCCGAGTGCCTCATCAGCCGGGGTGAATCTAACCTCCCGGTCCGTGGCGGGGGTGTAAGGGGGTCAGGGGCTTGGCGCACGTGCACGACGCCGCGCCCACACAGCACACCCGGAAGGCCTGCACGCGCGAGACGCCCTTATGGGTAGACGGTGATGGAGGTGCCCGAGCCCCCAGCGGCCGCGTCGAATCGGCATCCCCAACCCACCCCCTGCGCGTCCCACACCCAGGCGACCTCGACGGACACCGGCTTGTGTTCAGCCGTCTGCGCTCGGCACTCCGCCAGTGAGGGTCGTTCGGTGACGTTGCCCAGGCGCCACCCGAACACGGTCGTGGAAGCTGCGCCGAGTATCAACAGCAGAACGATCACTCCGCCGGCGATCAGTACGCCGGCAGCCCACCGCGGCCCGCGCTCTTCAGGCGCGGCTTGGTCATCCATCCTCTTGTCTCCCACTTTCCTCTCCAGGCGTCCTCATGGCTGTACCAGCGGGTGCCGGCTCCCCGGGTCAAGGAGAAGCGGCGGCCCCGGCGGCCTCGGGACGCTCTGGTGCGAGGACGACCCGGAAAGAAGCTCCTCCGCCGGGACGATCCTCGACCCACGCCGACCCCCCGTGCAGGTCCGCGAAACCGGCCACCAGGCACAGACCGCTGCCCAGGCCCGGAGTGACCTCGTTCTGCTTCGGGCCCCAGTCGAAGCGCTCGAATACCGAGACCTTCCTCTCGTCAGGGACGCCGGGCCCGCGATCGTCGATGATCAGCCGCAGGCCCTCGGCGGTGGCCTCCGTGCTGATGTTGACCGGTTCGGAAGCGGGGGTGTGCCGGATGACGTTCACCAGGAGCGCGTCGAGGATCCGCTCGAGGTAGCCGCCATCGATCTCGGCCTGTATCACTCCCAGCGAGACCTCGACCGGTCGGTCCCCCAACTGCGCCGCCAGATCCGCGACGACCCGGTCGACGAGCGCAGCTAGGTCCGTCGGCTGACGATTCGCCTCGAACGTGCCCCTCCTCAGCTTGTCGATGTCGAGGACCGTCAGCAGCAGACGCTCAAGCCGTTCGGCGTTGTCCCGGAGGCTGCCCAACAGGCTCACGACCTGCGTTCGCGGCAGCCTCTCCAGCCGGCCATGGAGCAAGCTGGCTATCCCGCCGACGACGGTCAGAGGGGTACGGAGCTCGTGCGACACGCTGACGAGGAACGCATCCTTCATCGCGTCCAGATGGCGGAGGCGGATCGCGTCGCTCCGCTGATGCTCGTAGGCTCTTTCGAGTTCCTCGGTGCGACTCCGGACCCGGTCTTCGAGGTGAGCGACGCTCTCCGCGAGGTCATGTTCGAGGAGTCGTCGAACCACCAGATTTCGCGTACGCAGTACCACCTCAACCGTGTCGAGCGGTTTGGTCAGGAAGTCCGCCGCTCCGCAGGAAAGTGCTCGCCGCTTCGTCTCTGCGGTGACATCGGCCGTCAGGACTATCACCTCGGGGGCATCAGGGTCCTCGCGAAGACCGTCCAGAACCCCGAAACCGTCGATGACGGGCATCATGACGTCCAGCAGCAACAGGTCTGGACGGACCGTCGCGCACAGGTCGAGGCCGATCTGCGGGTCCGTGGTGGACGTCACCGCGGTGAACCCAGCCTCCTCCAGGATGGCCTCGAGCAGTTCAACGTTGAGCGCTTCATCGTCCACGATCAGGATCGGGGCTGAGAGGATCCGGGCTTCCTGGGGGCCTAGCTCGCTCATGCGACCGCCCCTATCAACCGCGAGACCATCCGGTCGAACTCACTGAGGTCGAGGGGCTTGATCAGGTACGCCGCGGCCCCTCCGGCGAGGACCCGGCGACGGCGGGGCGACGAGACGTCTGCTGAGAGCACCGCGACGGGGATGTCCCTCGTCCGGGGATCGGAGCGCAGGCGGTCCAGGAGCTGCTCCCCCGACATGTCGGGGAGATCCAGATCGATGAGGATCACGTCGGGGCGGTGGACCCGTGCGAGCTGGAGGCCCAACCCCGCCTGCATCGCGGAAAGGATCTTCACGTCCGTTCGGTCGGCCAGCATGTGCTCGATCAAACCAAGGCTGGCGAGGTTGTCCTCCACGTAAAGGACGGTGTGCACCAGCCCACTCGCGGGCGCACGCACGTCGGTGACCACGCGTGCCGTCGGGGGGGCCGAGGCCGGCAGGTTCACGGTGAACCGGGTGCCGACGTCAGGGGTGGACTCGACCTCGATCGTCCCGTCCATCGCCTCGACCAGGCGTTTCGCCAGCGCCAGGCCCAGTCCCGTCCCCTGCACCGAGGTGTGCTCGGCTCCCAGTCGCTCGAACGGCGTGTAGAGCGACGCTGTCCTATCCGCGCTCATCCCCATGCCGGTATCGCTCACGAACAGCTGTATGACGGGCCCCATCGCCGCCCACGACACGCTGACCGAGCCCTCCGGGTGGTTGTACTTCACAGCGTTGGAGAGCAGGTTGAGAACGACCTGCTTCAGGCGCTGGTGGTCGGCATGCACGAACACGTCGTCCGGACAGGACTGGACGAACACGGATATCCCTTCCTGAGCTGCGATCGGCTTCATGAGATCGGTGGTCTCGGTGACGACGGCCAGGACGCTCACGGCCTCGCACGAGAGGGACAACTTGTCGGCCTCGATCCGGGAGATGTCGAGGACCTCGTCGATCAGTGCGAGCAGGTGCCGACCGCCCTTGAGTATGTGATGGACCTTCGCCAGGTCCGGCCCGGAGATGGTTCCCGTGTCGAGCAGCTGCGCGAACCCAAGGATCGCGTTCAGGGGAGTTCGCAGCTCGTGGGACATGCGGGACAGGAAGGCTGACTTCGCTCTGTCTGCGGTCTCGGCAGCCTCTTTCGCCATCTCGAGGTCCGCGGAACGGGCCACCTGCTCCGCCATCGCGACGGACTCCGACAGGTCGCGCAGCACGATCACGGCTCCGGTGACCGCTCCTCGTCTGTCGTGGATCGGGGCGACCGAACCGTCGACGTGCATCTCGGAACCGTTCAGGCCGAGGAGTAGGCATCCGTCCGGGAGACGCAGGGTCCTGTCGCGATCGAGCGCCGGTCCGACCTGATCCGCGAGGGGGGACCTCGTGGCCGCGTCCACCATCCGGACCGTGTCCATGAGCGGGGCTCCCAGTCCTTGCTCTCGGGAGAGGCCCGTCATCCGCTCGGCTACCGGGTTGAGGAAGGTGATGCGTCCATCCTCCCCCGCGCAGATGACACCATCCCCGATGCAATGAAGTGTCACCTGGGCGTTCTCCTTCTCCGCGAAGAGCGCCTCCTCCAAGGCCTTTCGTTCAACGGCGTACCTCAGGGCACGGTCGATGCCTCGCGAGTCGATCTGCCCCTTCACCAGGTAATCCTGTGCGCCCTCCTGCAGGGCCCCTAGAGCGAGGTCAGTGTCGTCCGTCCCGGTCAGCACGACGATCGGGACGCCCGGGGCGGCCGCCTGCGCCCGGCTCACCGGAGTCAGCCCGTCGGTGTCGGGAAGACCCAGGTCCAGGAGGATGATGTCGGTCGCGGTGGCGGCCAGATGGGTCTCAGCGTCCCTCATGGTCTCTACGTGTGAGACCTTCGTGGCGCCAAGGCTGCCCTCACGAAGCATCTCCCGCAAGAGCCTCGCGTCGCCTGCGTTGTCCTCGATCAGTAACAGCCGGGCTGATCCCTGCGACGGGTTCACTTCTGGGCTCGTTGGGGCAGCCTGGCTTTGCTCCAGAAGTCGTTGATGCTCTGCACGAGGTCGTTGAAGGCCACGAGTTGGACGGGCTTGCTGAGATAGGAGTTGGCACGCAACTCGTAGCTCTTCAGGATGTCAGCCTCTGCTTCGGACGTCGTGAGGATCACGGTCGGGATCGTCTTGAGCGCGTCTTCCTCCTTGATGAGGGCGAGAACCTCTCGACCGTCCATACGTGGGAGGTTGAGGTCCAGGAGTATCAGGTCGGGGCGCGGCGCGTGCTCGTGCTCTCCCTCCTGCCTGAGGAATGTCATCGCTTCCACACCGTCGTAAGCGACGTGCAAGCGGACATGTCCGTTGGTCTCGCTGAACGCCTCACGCGTCAGCCTGACGTCCCCGGGACTGTCTTCGACCAGGAGCACGTCCATCGGCGCCGAGGGACTCGCGGTCGTCATGATGCACCCCCGACGGCCGTCATCGTGAAGCGGAAGGTGGAGCCCGCGCCCTTCACCGATTCGACCGAGATCGATCCACCGTGCCGCTCAGCGATCTTCTTGCAGATCGCGAGCCCGATCCCGGTTCCCTCGAACTCGTCTCTCTTGTGCAGTCTCTGGAACATCCCGAAGATCCTTTCGAAGTATTCAGGCGCGATACCCAGCCCGTTGTCCTGAACAGAGAATGTCCAACCCTCCAACTCGTCGCCGGTCGCGGAAACGTGCACCGTCGGCGTCCCCCCCGCCTGGTACTTGATCGCGTTGCCAACGAGGTTCTGGAAGAGCTGCGTCAGTTGGGCTCGATCGGCGAGAACGGGAGGGAGGGGATCATGCGTCACGACCGCTCCGCTCTCGTCGATGGCCGCTTGGAGATTCCGCATCGCGTCGCCCAAGGCATCGTCACTCGCGGTGGGCTCGAGCTCACGGCCCTTCGTCGCGACGCGCGAGACGGAGAGGAGGTCCTGGATCAGACGCTGCATGCGGTTCGCACCATCCACGGCGAAAGCGATGAACTCATCCGCGTCGGCATCGAGCCTCCCCGAGTAGCGCTTCGACAGCAGCTGCGTGTAGCTCGACACCATCCGCAGGGGCTCCTGCAGGTCATGGGAGGCGATGTAGGCGAACTGTCCGAGCTCCTCGTTGGAGCGCTGCAGCTCCCCCAGCTTCACCAGTAGGTTCGCCTCGGCTGCTTTGCGAACGCTGATGTCGCGTATCGCCGCCGTCACTACGACGCCCTCGTCGCTCTCGAGCGGACTCAGCATGATCTCTATCGGGAACTCGCTGTTGTCCTTCCGACGCCCGGTCAACTCGATGCCGGTTCCGATGCGTTGGGCGAGGGCGTCGGCTGGGGAACGCAGTCCGTCCGCAGCCAGACGCTCGGCGAAACCTTCGGGAACTATCTGCGTGATCTGTTGACCCACCAGTTCTTCGCGCCTGTAGCCGAACTGCCTCTCGGCCTGCGCGTTGAGCAGAAGGATCTCCCCTTGCTCGCCGACGGCGACGATGGCATCCGGCGCCGCTTCGAGGAGGCCCCGGTACTTCGCCTCCGTCTGAGCCAACTGGCTCTCAGACGCCTTGCGCACGCTGATGTCTCGGATCGCTGCCGTTACGAGGATCTCTTCGGCGCTGGCCAGCGGGCTGAGCATTATCTCGATAGGGAACTCGACACCGCTCTTGCGGCACCCTACGAGCTCCAAGCCCGTCCCGATCTCCTGTGTCAGGGCGTCGGCTGGCGTTCTGAGGGCGTCGGTCACCAGCCGCTCACTGAACCCTGCAGGGATGATGTTGGTGACTGGCTGGCCCACGAGTTCGTCCCGGTGGTACCCGAACTGTTTCTCCGCCTGCAGATTCAGCATCACGATCTCTCCGGACCCATCCACGACCACCATGGCGTCGGGGGCCGCTTCCAGCAGGCCCCGGTACCTCGCTCCGGCTTCTTTGCTTTCGTTCAGGTCGTGGCTGAACTCGGAGAAGCCCCTGAGTGACCCGTCTGGACCCCGCAGGGCGGTGAACGTCAGCCGGGCCAGGAACCGGGAGCCGTCCTTGCGAACGCGCATGCCTGTCACCTCGTGCCGGCCCTGCTCCGCGGCGAGCCGCAGGACCTCCGCCGGCCTCCCCCGGGCGACATCGTCCGGAGGGAAGAAGCAGGCGAAATCGCGACCCACGATCTCGTCTGCGGTGTAACCCTTCAAGCGCTCTGCGCCGGCGTTCCACATCAGGACCCGCCCGCTCACGTCGAGCAGCACGACGGCATGCTCCTGTATCGAGTCCAGCAGCATCGGGTACATGTCCTCGTGCCCGAGGGCCGGATCGCGGCCGGCGGCCGTGGTTGTCATAGGGAGAGCTCCTTCTGATCGTCAGAGAAGTGGTCGGAGGCCGGCCGCCACGGGGGATCGTCGACCAGGCCGAGGAATCGAGGGATGTCGAGAGGCTTCGTGACGAACGCTGCCGCACCCGACTCGATCAGCCGTCGGCGTACACGAGGTGAAGCATCGGCGGACACGACGACCACGGGGATATGAGATGTGCGGCGGTCGACGAGGAGCCGACGAAGGACCTCCTCTCCCCCCATGTCGGGGAGGTCGAGGTCGAGGAGTACGAGGTCGGGCAGCGCATCACGAGCCAGATCCAACCCTGCTAGGCCGCGTGTGGCCGTCAGCAGCGTCACGCCGGCGCGGGCGCCGAGCGCTTCCTCGACGAGTTCCAGGTTGGCAGGGTTGTCTTCTACGTAGACGACCGTCATCGGCGACGTCTCGTCGTCCAGCCGGGGGTAGGTACGTCGGGCCCGGATCGCGCCGTCCGGTGGTCGATGGTGTCTCGTCTCGGCGGCCGGGAGGTTCAAATGATGGGCTCCCCCTCCGGCTGGGTGGACCCAGACGACGACCTCACCGCCCATCGACTCGGCGAGGCGATCCGCCTGAGGGAACTCCTCAGGAGCAGTCGCTGCACCGTCGCAGACCACTATCGATACCCGCGACTCGGAAGGCTTGAGCCACGAGACGCGGATGTGACCTCCACCCGCGCTCCTCTGCATGCCGCGTTGCACTAGCAGGGTCAGGACGCGCGACAAGGCCCGCTCATCAGCCATCACCGACGTCCGCTCTGCTCCCGCGGCAACGAGCAGTTGGACCCCTGTCTGATCCGGCGAGGCTCCTGCGGCCGTCAGAACGGACCGGACGACCGGCTCCACCTCCACAGCTTCGAGCACCAGCGTCGGGCACGACGCGACGGCATGCGCCTCTGGGTGAGCAGGTTCATCCGAGGCCATGACCGGTCCTTCTTCGGGTAGACGGGCGGGAGGCGCCCTGTGTCTGAGTCTGCCCCGACCTGCGTGAATGCGGAGTGAACGCCTTGCGAAGGACGCCGACCCGCGGCACCCGTTAGGATTCCCCTGCCGCGAGGCAAGCTCGGTTGCCGCGGAGGGGGCCAGCTCGCTCATGACTAGCGTTCTCGTCGTCTATCCACACGACGATGGGGCTCGACCGAACCTGCTCGGCCTGCGCGAACACGGCATCACGGCCTCGGTTGCCCGCTCCGCGGAGGAGGCGATGGGTCGGGCCGCGGAGGTTCGTCCCGACCTCATGGTGGTCGAGCTCGAGCGGGCCGACTCAGCCGGGATCGACCTGATCCGGGAGGTCCGGCGGTGGTCGGACCTCCCTCTGATCATCGTCTCCTCCGTCGGGGACCTCGCCACCAAGGTCGAAGCATTGGAAGCCGGCGCGGATGACTACCTCACGAAGCCGGCCGAGGACGAAGAACTGGTCGCGCGCATCGAGGCCGTCCTGCGGCGGTCCGTCTCCGGGAGCACGAGGCACGGCCTACTCACCTTCGGGGACCTCAGCGTCGACCTGCGGCGCCGGCTCGCGACGATGGCCGGGGTTCCCATCCACCTCTCGGACACCGAGTACAGACTGCTGGCCATGTTCGTCTGCCACCCCGGGACGCTGCTGAGTCACGACGAGCTCCTCCGGGCGATGTCCGGGGGGGTGGGGGCCGAAGCGAGCACCCTCAGGGTGTACGTCCGTCGCCTACGGCGCGCGCTCGGCGAAGGACCCTCCGGGACCCATCACATCGCGAACGAGCCTGGGCTTGGGTACCGCTGGCTCACTGAACCCGACAGCCCTTGACGCGGCCCGGCCAGCGATCCGGGGCTCGCGGGAGGAATCATCCGGGATCAGCTAGCGCATCTCGCCGCGGCGCGGACGAAACGCACCCGTATGAGAGTCACGGCGCCCTGGCCCCGGCTAGACGTCCACGATCGGCCCAGGTTCCTCGATCCCGATCCCGCCGAGCGCTTCGAAGATCTCGCGCATCAGTGCGTGGTCACGTTCCGCGTCGAACGGGACGCTCGCACGGAGCCCGCGCTCGTAGTTCCACACCGGCCCGCTGCGGTACGGCTCCGGTTCGGTCGTGTAACGGGGGAAGATGTGCGCGTGCAGAGCCGGGTCGGAGTTTCCCAGGATCTCGTAGTTGGTACGGATGGCGTCGGTGACAGCCAGGAGCGCGTCCCCGACGGCAACCATGTCGGCGAGGAAGATGGCGCGCTCGCTGCCCCGGAGATGGTTGACGCTGGGCACGACCGGATCGGGAAGCAGGAGACAGTAGCCGCGCAGGTGCTGACTGTCGCCCAGGACGACCCACCCCGAGCGGAGCCGACCGATGACGGTAGGGTTCGCTCCTGCTCTAGCGGACGCCACCCGCTCGTGGATGAGTGTCTGCACCGAAGGATCTCCGGACCGGAAGCCGATCATGCATCTCATCACGTAGGCAGGAGGGAGCGTCCCCGACAGATGTGGTCCAAGACTCCCTGGGCGGCCGAGCCCCCCGTCCGACCCGGTGCGCGCCCCGGCGGTACCCGCTACGGGAGCCACCGCGGTGACCCCCGGCGATCATCTCCATGACCGACGCTATCTTCAGCGACGGTCGCTTGGCCGAGATCTACGATCCCCTCGACCACGACAGATCTGACCTCGATCTCTACCTGTCGCTCGTAGAGGAGGTCAGGGCGCATACGATCATCGACATCGGATGCGGCACGGGAACCTTCGCCTGCCTGCTCGCGACCCGCGGGTACAGCGTCGTGGCTGTGGACCCGGCTCGCGCTTCCATCGATGTCGCGCGGCGCAAGCCAGGCGCCGAGCGCGTGCGATGGGTGGTAGGGGGCGTCACCGATCTGCCCGACACCCAGGCCGACGCCGTGACGATGACGGGGAACGTCGCGCAGGTGTTCCTGTCCGATGCCGAGTGGTCCACGGTGCTCGACGGGGCGCGCCGTGCCCTCAGGCCCGGAGGACACCTGATGTTCGAGGTCCGCGACCCCGCCGATGAGGCATGGCGGCGCTGGACGAGGGAGCTCTCTCACAGGCGCGTGACGATCCCGGACGTTGGCCCGGTCCGGACGTGGGTCGACGTCACCCGCGTCGACCTGCCGCTCGTGTCCTTCCGCTGGACGTTCGAGTTCGAGAGGGATGCGTCGGTCCTCACATCGGACTCGACCCTCAGGTTCCGCGATCGCCCCGAGGTCGAGCGATCCCTGGCAGAAGCCGGTTTCGTGGTGGAGGACGTGCGTGACGCTCCGGACCGACCAGGCCGCGAGCTGGTCTTCATCGCGCAACGGCGCGAAGTTGAGTCTTGACGAGAGAACGGGGTGAACCGCATGGTTGGGGCGAGCTCGAGCTCGCGACGGGGGTGCGCCACCCGCACCCGTGTGGCCGTCTCCTCGGCTTCGCGGCGCGGAGGCTCGGACGTCGTCGTGAACGTACGGACGGGGATCATGGCGACGCATCCGGGTTCGAGGTGTTCCCTCTGATGGTGGCATGGGAGTTCACCCGGGGAGCCGGAGGGTGAGACGCCGCTCCCCTGCCGTACGGCCGGAGCCGCGCCCCGACGGATCCACACGTCTGCTCGCTCTCGGTGGCGTCGTCGGACCCGCCGCCTTCGTCGCTGCCTGGGCGATCGGAGGAGCCCGCGCCGTCGGCTACTCGCCCGTGGAGGACGCGATCAGCCGGCTCGCGGCCGTCGGTGCCCCGACCCGTCCCGGCATGACGGCCGGGTTCATCACGTTCGGTGTGGGTGTGCCGCTCTACGGCCTCGCCTTGAGACGGGTCCTCCCGGGCCCCGCCTGGGCCTTCGCCGTCGCCACCGGCCTCGCCACCCTCGCTGTCGCCGCCCTCCCCCTCGATGCGGGGGTGGACGAGGCTCACGGCGTCGCGGCCGGCCTCGGCTACGCGACCCTGGCCGGCGTGCCGTTGTCAGCGGCGCCCTACCTGCAGGGGAGGCGGGCCACCGCCGCCGCGCTGGCCGCCGGGGCAGCTACGGCCGGGCTCCTCATCGCCACCCTGGGCGGAGGTCGCCACGGACTGCTCCAGCGAAGCGGTCTCGCGGCTACGGACGTCTGGATCGCTGTGACCGCCGCGAAGCTGGCCGTCCGGGCACGGCTGGAGAGCCCGGGCGGTTAGAACCGACCGTCCAGGTATCTTCTCGACGTGCGATTCAGCATCTGGCCGACGCCCGGTTCAACGTGGGAGGAATCCTCGCGCTGATCCGGCGCTGCGAGGCCACCGGCTGGGACGGCGTCTACTTCGCCGACCACTTCATGCCGAACGGTCCGGACGCCACGCCCCTGGACGGAGACATCATCGAGTGCTGGTCCGTGCTGGCGGCGATAGCGGCCTCCGTGCCGCGCCTGAGGATCGCCCCGCTCGTCACGAGCGTCACGTCCCAGCCTTCCCTTTCGACAACCTCCAACACGCGTTCGAGACCTGCGACATGTTCATCGAGACGGTCGCCCCCTCGTTCCGCTGACCCGCCGAACCGGGCGCTTCACCGCCGCCGGGTCGCGAGCCGGACCGGCTCTGAGCATCCGACCTGCACCGAACCTCCACCGTTCACGACGGACCCGCTGACATCGGCGTCCTAGGCTCGCTCAGTGGTCGCATCCGGTGGTCGAGCAGGGAGGAGCGCGTCGTGAGAGCCAGCAAGAGGGACGTGATCGCGGATAACAGGGTCTTCCTCTGGATCGCTCTGGCGACGGCCGCGGTCCTGCTCATCCCACTGGTCGCCATGCGCTTCACGGAGGAGGTCGAGTGGACCCTTTCGGACTTCGCCGTCATCGGCACGCTCCTGCTGGGGACGGGGTTCTCCTTCGTCCTGGCGGCGAGGAGGATCGACAGCAGGAGGGGCCGAGCACTGGTGGCGGTCGTCCTGACCCTGGCGCTCCTCTACGTCTGGGCGGAGCTGGCCGTCGGGGTGTTCACGACCTGGGGTAGCTGATCCCGTCTCCCCGCGCGTCTACCTTGTTCTGATGCGCGCCCTCCCCTGGCTCCCAGGCGACGAACGCGTCGAGATCCTGCGATCCGCCCTGGGCGACCGTCCCAGGCGGGAGCTGAGGCGCGTGGCCCGGCTGTTCCGTCTGGACCGCTTCGCCGACGGGGCCGTCCTGTGCAGTGAGGGGGAGGTCGGTCGGGAGGCCTACCTGATCGCCCGAGGACACGTTCGCGTCTCCCGCGGGCGCGAGGTGGTCGGTACGGCGGGGGCAGGCGAGTTCGTCGGCGAGATGGCCCTCGTGGACGACCGTCCGCGCAACGCGACCGTGACCGCCGAGGGAACCGTCACCGTCCTCACCGTGCAGCGCGCGGACTTCGAGCTCCTGATGCGGGAGCCGTCGTTCCTGACGCGTGTCCACGACGGTCTCGTTGGTCGGGTGCAGCCGTCCGCGAAGGAGCGGGCCCGGCGTCTGAAGGACCCGACCGACTGGCGTGTGCTGCTCGATGCCGCGCGCGCCCGACGGATCCGGGCTCGACGTCGTCGGCTCGTCTTCACCGGCCTCGCTCTCTTCCTGCTCGTGGCGGCGCTGGGCATCGCGATCCGCGCCGTCGCCGACCGTTCCACGCCCGTCGCCGTCGACGACGCCGTCTCGCGCTTCCGCGAGGCGAGCGCCCGGGCGGCCGCGCCCGCTCCGGGGTCCGGGCTCGAGGAGGAACCCCCGGCAC
>DATLFR010000064.1 GCA_035540895.1 Actinomycetota bacterium
CCTACGAGGGTGGCGGGCCGGTCCACCCGGAGGGTGGCGGCTGGGTTCGGTGGGCCGGAGGTCTCGGTGGACCACTCCGGGGAGCCGGTCCCGACCGCCGTCACGTCGAAGGTGAACGTGCCCGACGAGTTGGACATCGTCCAGGTCGCCTTCGCTCCCGAGAGGGTCGGGTCGATCACGACCGGCGCGGGCCCGCTCGCCACGTGCCGGACGCCGGTCGCCTTGTTCTCGACGGACATCCAGAAGACCGATGAACGTTCGGGGGTCACGGCCGGCGGAGGGCCCGATCCGAACGCCCGCTCCCGCTGGTCGGCGTCGAATCGGACCACGATCGTCCCGTCAGTGAAGGTCGATCGCAGCCAGAGCGTGGAACGGGTCTCGTGGGTGTACCGGGCGGCCTGGGCCGGACCGCCCATACAGGCGGCCAACGCAGCCACCGCGGCGACGATCCCCAACGCTCTCCTCACGCCACTCCTCCACCTCGACTCCCACGATCTTCTCTCCCTGCGGCCGTTCTCCTGCGGGTGGCGGGCAGGATCGGGCCCATGAGACAGTACGGGTGGCGCGAAGGGGAGTACGGGAGGAACCATGGCCACACGCGACCTCGAAGGGCTCGACCTCGACCAGCTGTCCCAGCACACCCCCGACGAGCTGCTCGAGGAGGTCCTGCCGGTCGCGGAGGCCCGGTACACCTACGACGACTTCTACCGCCGGTGGGAGCAGCAGCACTGGCTCGCGACGGACATCGACTTCTCGACCGACCGCGAGCAGTGGACCGAGATCCCGCAGGTCCTGCGCAGCCAGATGCTGGGGACCTTCGCCGCCTTCTACCAGGGCGAGGAGTCGGTCACGCGCAACCTGGCTCCCCTCATGCTCGCCGCCCCGCGGGTGGACCACGAGATATTCCTCACCACGCAGACGGTCGACGAGGCCCGCCACACGGTCTTCTTCCGCCGCCTGTTCAACGACGTGGTGGGGATGGAGGGGGGCATCCAGGACCACCTGACCCGGTTCCGGCCCGAGTACGGACCGTGGTACGAGAACCTCTTCTTCGGGGAGCGGGGCCTCGACGGCCGGGCCGACCGTCTGCGTCAGGACCCGAGCGACGTCGGACTGTTCGCGGAGACGGTCACCCTCTACCACCTGGTGCTCGAGGCGGGCCTGGCCCTGCTCGGGCAGCGGTTCCTGCTGGACCTGTGCCGCAACCTCAAGGTCCTCCCCGGCTTCTACAAGGGCTTCATGGCGGTCACCCGCGACGAGTCACGCCACGTCGGTTTCGGCGTCCGCGTGATCCGGGAGCTGAGGGAGCAGGACCCCTCGATAGAGGGCCGGGTCCTGGCGGTGATGCGGGAGGCGATCCCCGATGTCGTCCGGCTCACCCACCCACCCGATGAGGATCTCGACCTGGAGATCCTCGACGTCATCCCGCCCGACTTCATCAACCCGCCCCAGGAGGCCCACCGGTACTCCTTCACCCACATCATGAAGCGCCTGCTCGCGGCCGGTTTCAGGTCCGAGGAGGTCAACGAGCTCGGCGCGTTCGCGTGGGAGGAGTTCGAGAAGACGGTCGGGGAGTGGGAGGCACGGACGGGGGGCACGCACTACGCGCGCATGTTCCCCGAGCAGCACGCGGCCGGGGCCGCACGCGTCGCCTGAGTTGGACCTAGACCTCCTCTTCCAGGTCGAGCTGGCCGGGCGCCTGGCCCTGGCTGCTCTAGCGGGGGCCCTCGTCGGCGTCGAGCGCGAGCTGCGCGACCAAGCGGCCGGCCTGCGCACCCACATGCTGGTCTCGGTCGGCGCGGCCCTGTTCACGATCGTCTCGGTCTACGGGTTCGAGGACGCCGCGGCCGGGCAGGTGCAGGCGCGGTACGACATCACCCGGGTCGCCTCCAACATCGTCACGGGCGTCGGCTTCCTCGGGGCGGGGACCATCATCCGGCAGGGTTTCTCGATCCGCGGCCTGACGACCGCCGCCAGCCTGTGGGTCGTGGCGGCGGTCGGAACCGCGGCCGGGGTCGGGATGTACTGGGTCACCTGGTTCACCGTGCTGCTGACGCTGATCAGCCTGTGGGGGTTGAGACGCGTCCGGCGCCGTCTGCGCCAGGCCGCGGGGATCGACCGCGAGGTCGTCACCGTCCACGCCAACAGCGAAGAGGTGCTCGACGAGGTCGTCGACCTGCTGCGCGCCCGCGGGCACCGGATCAGGGGGATGGACCTCGAGGACCTCGAGGAGCAGGAGGGCGTCCACGCGCGGCTGCGCATCACCCGCAGCCGCGGCGAGTCGATCGACGAGGTGCTCGCGGCGATCTGCCGCATCACCGGCGTGCAGGGCGCCGAGGTGGAGAGCTAGAGGCTGGCGTCCGCGGCGGCGGACGGCGGCCCCGTCACCTCGCGCAGCCTACGGACGGGGGCGATCGGAGCGGACACCTCTGCGGTCGCCAGGTGGTCTGAGACCACGCGGATCAACCTGGGTTCCAGCAGGAGCGACCCGTGGCCGATGCCGCGGACGAGGACGTTCTCGACCGTCTCGCGCTCCGGGAGCTCCGCGGAGACGGCGGGCAGTATGAAGGCGTCCGTGTCGCTGTAGACGTTCACGAACTTCGTCGGGCAGTCGAGGAAGCCGTCCTCCAGTCGCTCGATGGTCCGGGAGCCGGGCCGCATGTCCCTGCCCGTCTCCCCGAACGCGCCGTAGGCCGCGTACGTCCCGCGGTGCGGGGTGCCGATCGTGACCGCGTGGTCGACCCGGTCGCAGCCGCCCAGCTCCTGGAGGTACCACCGGATCACCAGCCCCCCGAGGGAGTGTCCGACCACGTGGACGCGCGGCGCGCCGGACACCTCGAGGATGGCTTCCACGCGGTCGGCCAGCAGCTCGGCCAGCGAGGCGACGCTGTTGCGGACCGGTGAGTAGTTCATCGCGTGCACCCACGCGAAACCGTCGTCGGTGAGGGTCCGGCGCATGGCGTAGAAGCCCGACCGGTTGTGGAAGTAGCCGTGGACCAGGACGACGGGGAGCCCGAGGGTCTCCCGCTCGGCTGGCGTGGGCACCTGCTCGGACCTGATCCCGAACGGGTAGCGGACGGCGAGCGTCGCGATACCTCGTGCCTCCCGGACGAATCCGCGAGCCACTGGCCAAGCACCCGGCCGCGGCATCGGTCCGCTCCTTTCGTCCACCCTTCTATACCCCGAGCATCGGCGGTGAACACGTAGCTTCGATAGCCACAACGGACGGCTATGGGCCCCCCGGTCGGGCCGGTCAGGAGGTCCAGGCGGTCCCGGCCGTGCGCCACCGCCGGCTGCGCCGGGACATCCGCCCGCGGCCCCCGGCGCCGGACAGCTCCTCCCCCACGAGCGCGGCAACCGTCCTGATGGCCGCGTCCGGACGGGTATGGGCGCCGTCCCTCGGTTCGGCGACCACGCGATCGGCGATCCCGAGGCTCTCGAGATCGAACGCGGAGATCCGGAGCGCCTCGGCGAGCTCGGGGGCCCTCGAG
Source organism: Actinomycetota bacterium (assembly GCA_035540895.1). Lineage (NCBI taxonomy): Bacteria > Bacillati > Actinomycetota > Actinomycetota bacterium. The sequence goes on from DATLFR010000064.1 coordinate 3,492, forward strand.
GGGTCGCGATGGAGGATGGAAGCCGCGCCTTCCGGCGCTATC
>DATLFR010000065.1 GCA_035540895.1 Actinomycetota bacterium
GATGCAGGGGCTGCTGCGCGGTCCGGCGGGGGCCCGGGGGGCCTCGCTCGCGCTCGGGAGGGCGGCGTCGCCCGGGGAGGTCAGCACCATCGCGACGAGCACCAGGACGAACGCGGCCACCGTGCCGAACGCGATCGTCCAGAGCCGGACCAACGTCCGTTGTGGGGTGACCTCGCTGGCGACGAAGTCGCTCGGCCGGGTCGCCTGCTTCATGGGCCGATGCTAGCGCGGGCCCGCGACGACTCCACGTAACTCAGCGAGCGGCGACCTCGCGCACGCAGACGGCGGCTCCCATGGCCAGCGAGGAGTGCTCCTCGCACCGCACCGGCCCCATCCCGAACCCCTCGAGCAGCCCCTGGACGATGGAGCGGTCCAGCCGGCACACCTCCTGGTTGGGGGCCTCGAGGGCGACCCGTCCGAACGGACAGTTCTGGGTCGTGATGCGCAGGTGCCCGTCCGGACCCGCATGCACCGCCGGGTCGAAGCCGAGCCTGGAGAGGACCAGCTCGACGCGCTCGGCGACCGGTTCCTCGGTCCCGGGGGCGGCCAGGGCGAGCTCCCGGCCGAACGCCCGCCCGACCTGCTCGATGTCGTCCCCCGACGTGAGCGCCCTCAGCAGGAGGGTCGCGAGCAGGTCGTAGTGGCGCTCGGGGACGCTGAACGAGATCTCCTCCTCCGTGGCCGTGTAGAGCTTCGAGGGACGTCCGGCCCCCGGACCCTTCCTGCCGTTCACGCGCTTGAACTCGGCTCGCAGCAGACCCGCCTCGAGGAGCTTGTCCAGGTGGAACTTGGCGGCGTTGCGGTGGATCGCGAACCGCTCCGCGATCTCGTTCACGGTCGCGGCGGACATCCGCTGCCGCAGGTGGAGGTAGATCGACCGGCGGGTCCGGTCGGAGAGGATCCCGGCTATGACGTCGGGGTCGACGGGTTCGGGGAGCGTCGTGGGCATATGCCGTCACAGGTCGGAATCGGACCTCGAGGGCAGCCTACCCCGCCCCTGATGTCCTGTAAAGCCGATTCCGGTTGTCACTAGACTTGACGCCGGTGCTATCAATGGATTCGACGGGAAACGCAGTGAGACCCCGAACGTGCGTACGCCCCCGGCGGTCCTCGCCGGGGGTCGTTGTCCCCCTGAGGACCTGTGCCGGCACCGGGGCTGGAAGGACGGTGTGACATGACCACTTACGGAACCTCTCTCGCCCGCCTGTTCCAGGTGGAGCCCGAGAACGACTGGCGCAACCAGGCCGCGTGCCGCGGCATGGACCCCGAGCTCTTCTTCTCGCCCGACAGCTTCGAGACCAAACAGGGCAAGGACGGCCGCGAGGACATCGCCAAGGCCGCGTGCGCCCGGTGCGAGGTGCGCGCAGAGTGCCTCGAGTACGCGATCAAGGCCGGCGAGCGGTACGGGATCTGGGGCGGTCTGACCGAGCAGGAGCGGCGGGCCGTGGTCCGCCGCCGCACGGCCGAGCTCCGCGCCGGACGCGCAGGCTGACGCGCCTCCCGGCGCGCATGCGACCCAGCTTCGGGCCCGAGACCTTCGAGCGCGTCCGTGAGGCGCTGTCCGGGGTCGCGCCCGGACCCGTCACTCAGGCCCGGTCCGCCGCGGTCCTCGTCCCTCTCTTCCTCGACGGCGAGCGCGTCCGGGTCCTGTTGACGAAGCGCTCCGAGAACCTGCGCACGCACCGCGGGGAGGTGTCCTTCCCGGGCGGCACCCGCGAGCCCGAGGACGTCGACCTGCGCGCGACGGCCGAGAGGGAGGCGTTCGAGGAGGTGGCCCTGCGTCCCGACGACGTGGCGCACCTGGGCGTCCTGGACGACCTGCCCACAGCCGGCTCGGGGATCCTGATCCGTCCGTACGTCGTCCGGGTCCCGCACCCCTACGACTACGTGCCGGACACCCGCGAGGTGGAGCGGCTGCTCACCCCGCCGCTCGACCTGTTCGCGGACGTCTCCGCGCGCCGCATCGAGATGTTCGAGCGGGGCGGGGTCCGGTACCCGGTCTACTTCTTCGACCACGAGGGGGACGTCGTGTGGGGGGCCACAGCGAGGATGCTGGTCGCGTTGATCGAGCGCCTGGACGGACGGGAGCCCGACTGGACGGTCGTCCCCCGGCCGCCCGCCTCCGTCGAGGAGGATCTCGCCTAGCGCCCGGACAGCGTCGGCACCCGGGCGTCCAGGGAGTCGAGGTCCGCGACCCGTCGCCACAGGAGCGAGACCACCACCGTCACCACGGTCGACGCGCCGACCGCCCCGAGGAACGGCCAGAGGGTGGGGACGCCCCCGGGGAACGTGACCTGCCGCAGCGCGCCGCCGACCGAGCCGGAGTACCGCAGACCGATCAGGACGGATCCCGCGAGCCCCGCCACCGCCCCAGCGATCGCTCCGGCCGCCGTGGCGCGACGCCACACGCCCAGCACCACCGGGACGGCCACGGTCGCCGCGAGGAGGTCGGCGATCAGGAAGACCCGCAGCACCGACCAGCCCTGAAGCGCCAGGGCGACGGCCGGGACCATCAGCGCGAGCGTGACCAGCCGCGCCCCGCGCATCCCGAGCCGGGGGCGCTCAGCCACGACGAGTGACGCCAGGGCGTTCGTCAGCGTGTCCACTGACGAGGCGACGAGGGACACCCCGAGCACCACGACACCGACCCCCACCACCCACAGGAGCGCGGTCAGGGGGGCGAAGAACGGGACGGGCACCCGGCCCAGGTCGGCTCCCGTGGAGGACACCAGCACCCCGGCCAGTCCCGTCACCGCGACCACAGGCACGGTGAGGGCGGCACCGAGGGCGGCCCCCCGGCGCAGCGCCCGGTCGCTCTCCGCGGCCCAGACCCTCTGCCAGTACCCCTGGTGGAAGATGTTCGCCGCGAGCACCGCGAGCACCAGCGTGGCCGCCGCCTCGAGGTTGGCCTGGTCGAAGCGGACCTCCACCCGCGACAGCGCGTCCTCGGGGTCGCCGATGGTCGACGACCACGCCACCGCGGCGGCGCCGAGGAGCCCGACCACCATCCAAGCCTGCCAGCGGTCGGTGCGGATCGACGCCCGCAGCCCGGCGTACGCCGTGTAGGCGACCGTGGCGGCGGCCGTGGCCACGATGACCGGGGCGCCGCTCCCACCCGTCATGACCGCGGTGACCGCACCGACCGCGGTCAGCTCGGCGATCACGAAGACGAGCATGTACAGGACGGAGATCGCCGCCACGTAGGTGTGAAGGACCCGTCCGAAGCGCAGGCGCAGGAACCCGGTGAGCGAGTGTCCGGCCGGGACGATCCGGCGCAGCCGGGGGCCGAGCAGTCCGAAGGCGACGACGGGAGAGGCCGCCGCGACCGCGTACCCGACGACCGCGACCGGACCCACGAACGCCCCCACCTCGGGCGGCGCGAACAGGATCCAGGCTCCCAGCCCGGAAGCCAGGAACGAGAGACCGAGCGGGACGGCGGGCTGCGAGCCCCGGGCGGTGAGGTAGTCGTCGAGGTCCTCGCGCACCCGGCCGCGGACACCGACCCAGGCGAACAGGGCGAGCGCGGCGGCCGCCGCCGCCAGCCCGAGCATCGGATCGACCATACGCGCTCCCTCCGCCGGTGCTAACCGGATCAGGTTCGCGGGGTCTGCGCCCTATCGGCGCACTCTCAGCCCTTCGGGGCTCCCCCGGCGTACGGACAGCAGGTTACAGGTTCAGGACCGCTTGCCGCCGGATCGGGACTTCGGCTCGACCCCGGCGTCGCGCAGCGCAGCCGCGAGCGCCGTGTCCGGACCCCGCTTCGCCCCCGCCGGACCGCCCTTGCCCTTCGGCGCGGGCTTCTCCTTCGACCGCTTGGGAGCGTCCGCCTTGGGAGTCTCGGCCTTGGGGGTCTCCGCCTTGGGGGCCTCCGCCTTGGCTGGTGCGTCGGTCGTCGCCGCGTCCGCGGTCGGGGGTTCGGCTGGCGCGGCGGTGCCCGGCTCGCTCTTCTTCGGCTGCTTCGGGCCCTTCGTCTTCGTCTTGCGCGGTGCCGCCTGCGCGGGGGCCTCGGGCTCCCCGCCCTGAGCGGGGGCCTCCGTCTTCGCCTCCTTCGCCGGCGCTTCTGTCGCGGCGGGGGCTGCGGCCTTCGCGGCCGCCTCGGGCTTCTTCGGGGCCTGCGCCTTCGCGGGAGCCTCCGGGGCGGCGGGAGCCTCGCCGTTCGTGGCGGCCTCGGCCTTCGGCGCGGGCGCTTCGCCCTTGGTCGGGGCCTCACTTCGGCCATCGAGCTCGGACAGCAGCTCGGCTGCGGACGACTGCAGCGCGGCCACCTGCTTGCGCACCGACTCGAGCTCCCGCACGAGCGCCCGGACCCGGTCCGCCGGCGTGCTCCCGGAGGTCACCTCAGCCGGCTGGGAGCCGTTCTCGTCCCCCGAGCGCTTGGCGACGTACTCCTTCACCGAGCCCAGCAGGATGGCCCACCGCTCGGCGCCGTTCTCGGCCACCCGCTCTGCCTCGAGCGTTCCCTTGCGGATGAGTTCGCGGATGCGCAGCTGGCTCACGCCGAGCTGGCGGGACGCCTCACGCATGGAGATGCGATCGCTGGTCATGGTGTTCCCCTCCACTGATCCGGCAGCCCGAAGACGGGGGTAGGGGAGCAGGTTATCAGGCGCCGCCAGCGCCCGGACAGGGCCGGATCCTACGAGGAGGGGGTCCCCTGCGGGGCCTGGGTCGGCGTCGGCTGGGGCGGCGGAGGAGTGGGCTGGGGGTCCGGAGCCGGCGAGGACGGACGAGGCGTCCCAGTCCCGTACTCGATGATCCTGGGCTCCGCCTTGTAGCGGGTGAAGATCCGCTCCCGGGTCACCTTCCCGTCGCGCTCGATGACCCGGGTGACGGTGATGTCGAACCCGCGCGAGCCGCCCTGCTTCACGCGCTCGGCTCCGGGAGACAGGGCAGGGTTCGGTTCCCGCTTCACTGGGGGGTCGGTGAAGTTGGTCCGCTCGCCGGTCTCGGCGGTGACGCGCCGTCCCTCCTTGTTGCCGTAGAAGGACACGGTGATCGCCGTGTTCGAGTACGAGGTCTTGATCAGGATGCCCGACCGGGAGTCGTTGCGGAACTTGAGGTCGGGGGCCGGCCACGAGATGGTCGCCTCGCGGCCGGGGGGGTAACGCGAGATGTAGTAGGAGTGCGCCTTCGCGGTCACGATGTCGTAACCCCCGAAGAAGATCGCGTTGTACATCGTCGTCGCGAACTGCGAGACGCCCCCGCCCACGTCGTCCTTGAACTCGCCGTCGAAGATCATGGGAGCCAGGACGTAGCCCTTCTCGACGGTGCGTTTCCCGACCCGCTCGTTGAGCGAGAAGGTCTCGCCGGGACGCACCACCATGCCGTCGACCGTCGCGGCGATCTTGTGGATGTTCTTCACGCGCGGCTGGCAGCACGGGTGGTTCGTCGTGAAGGTGGAGACGAGCTGGGTGATGTTGAGCGCCTCGGCCGCCTCCGTTGTCAGCTTCGGGGGGGTCGACGAGAAGGCCGCCTCGGTGGACCTCGGCGCGCTCTGCGAAGCGACCTCGTCGAGGGCGGCCGCCGTCTTCTCGGCGTCGAACCGCAGGCCGTCCTGGCCCGGACGGACGCTGACGGAGCCGCCGGACACCGCGAACGACGCGTTCACCGGCTCCCTCTCGAACGACTTCATCCGCTCCCCGAGCTCCTCGGACACCTTCTCCGGTGCGAACCTCACATCGAGCGCCCAATCGCCCCGCCGTCGCACCGGGACCGCCTCCAGGAGCTCCGCGAGCTCGGAGGTGGACAGCTCCACCGACCCAGAGGGGGTCGTCAGCGTGATCGGGTCGGCGATCAGCTGGTTCGCCCTGCGCACGGCGTCCGCGGCGTCGGCCGCGTCGGTGCGTCGGCCCTCGGTCCGGAACGGGAGCGGGACCGCCTCCCGCGGCCACGTCTCTATGCCGGCAATCAGGGTCCGGCGGGCGGCGCGGCGGTCGAGGAGCCGTCCGGGGGTGGGTTCGACGGCCGCTATCCGTCCGTTGCGGACCTCGATCCCCGCCTCGTTCCCCGGTTCGTCGAACCTCTTCGCCCAGCCGGCGATCAGCTCGGTGGACGCCTCGTTCTCAAGCGTCGACCGCCAGGCCACCTCCGTGGTGGCGAAGTAGGCGCGCAGGCGGGTCCATCCGCGGCCGAGGGGGTTGCCCTCGCGTCCCACCGCACGTGCCCGGGCGAAGGTCGCGTCGACGTCCGGGAAGTACCCGACGTCCGCCGGGTCGACCACCAGGCGCTCGCCCTTCGCCTCGAAGATCGCGCTCTCCTCCGCTAGCTGCTTCGACCGCTGCACGAGGAGCCTCTCGGCCTCGCCGAAGCGCTTCCCGCCGAGCTCGAGGTCGCCGACCCGGACACCCGACTCGATCCGGCCGAGGCCGATCGCCGTGTCGACGAGCACGGTGGACAGGAGCAGCCCGGCCACGACGAGCAGACCCCAACCACGGCGACTGGGGTGGAACCTGAGCCTGCCGCGGGTCCGGACAGGCTCGGTATCGGTTGTCAGGCGTGTATCCATCGGTGCAGGGAGGTCGCGGCCACTCCATGGAACCGCGATCCCGTCCGGATCTCACCCGTGAAGGGATCGCCGCCTCGGCAAAGAAATACCCGACGCCCCCTGATCGTAGCCCGGCTGGAAGGAAGGAGGGGCGAATGCGCAAGCTCATCGGTTTCATCGCATCCGCGCTGGTCGCAGGTGCGCTCGTCGCCGGACCGGCTGTAGCGGAGCCTTCGGCCAAGTGCAACGGGGCGCCTGCTGCCACGGGGACCGATGGTTCGATGTCGATCTCGGTGTGCGTGAGCGGTGTAGGTGCGCTCACCGCGGCCCAGAAGGGCAACGGCGGTTACGTCGTCGCCGACGGCGACACCGCCAACTCAACCATCAACCCGTGTCTCGACGGCTTCGTCGGGATCCAGGTGACCGAGGCCGGTCCCGGGTACGCGGCGTCCGGCGAGGGGGACTACAGCTACCCCCACACGCAGGGCGAGCCCAACCCCACGGAGTGCGCACCCGCGTAACGTTCGTGCGATCGGGGGCCCGTCCTGCGGGGCGGGCCCCTCTTCACGCCTGAAGGAGCCGCTCCGGCCCGACCGTGTGTGCCCAGTCGACGGTTGCGTCGATGATCGAATCGAGGTCGTGCGAGGGCTCCCATCCCAGCAGGTTCCGCAGCTTCGTCGTATCGGGAGCCCGCCGAAGCATGTCCTCGTACTGGTCGCCGTAGACCTCCTCGTACGGGACGAACTCGATGGACGACGCCGATCCCGTCCGAGCTGCGATCCGGTGGGCGAGCTCCAGGATCGAGACCTCCTCGTTGGATCCGACGTTGTACGGCTCACCGGCCGCCTCCGGACGGTCCAGCAATCCGACCACGGCCCGGACCACGTCCGAGACGTGGCAGAAGCAGCGGGTCTGGGAGCCGTCCCCGTACACGGTGAGGGGCCGCCCGAGCAGCGCCTGCGCGACCAGCCTGGGCACGACCATCCCGTAGGCCCCGGTCTGGCGGGGACCGACCGTGTTGAAGAAGCGCGCCACCACGGTCGGGACGTGACGCTCCCGCCAGTAGGCGAACGAGAGGATCTCGTCCACCGCCTTCGAGGTCGAGTACGCCCATCGGGCGACGGACGGGGGGCCGAGCACGCGGTCCGACCTCTCGTGCAGCAGGCCCGAGTTCTTCCCGTAGATCTCCGAGGTGGAGGCGACCAGCACCGGACGCCGGTAGCGGTGGGCAGCCTCGAACACGTTCACGGCTCCCAGGACGTTGGTCCTCAGCGACCGCAGCGGCTCGGACACGATCAGTTGCACTCCCACGGCGGCCGCCAGGTGCACGACCTGGTCGCACTCGGCGGTCAGGTCGTCGAGGAGCACCGCGTCCAGGACGCTCCCGGACACGAACTCGAACCCGTCGTGCTTCGACGCTCCCTGCAGGTTGTCGCGGCTCCCGGTGGACAGGTTGTCCAGCACGACGACCTGGTCGCCCCGCTCGAGCAACGCTTCGGACAGGTGGGAGCCGATGAACCCCGCCCCGCCGGTGACGAGGATGCGCATACGGGGAGCATAGGGCGCCGGACCTGCCGCCCGGTGGACGCGGACCCAGCGCCCCTGCTCAACCCGGACCTCCCGAACTCCCGCCGTGGCGCCGAGCCGGCGCGCCTGGCCCCACGTGAACGCTCCCTGCTGCCGCGCAGCCACCCCCGCGATCAGGGCGTCTAGCGATCGCTCGCGCATGCCGCACCTCCTCCTGTCGGGAAGGAGGGGAAGGGCAGCCATCGAAGCACGCGTCGCCGACACTCACGGTGTCGCGGACGCGGCTCCCGGAGGCGGGAATGACACCGGACGCCGCGCGCCGGACGCCCCGGTGTCACGTACGCGGCTCCCGCCGGTGTAGGCGACACCTAGGAACGCCCGCGACCCACCGGATCGCGGAGCTGCTCTCCCGCCTCGTGGGTTCCGAACTGCCTCCTGTGGGAACCTGACGGGGATGGGAACCTGGCCCGGTGGGTGGACGTTTGGCTGGTGGAGGGCCTGCTGGGCTCCCGTGTCCGGACTGACCGACGAACCGGGCGGTGGGGGTCCGGACGCCCAGCGGTGGCCCGATGTGGTCGCCCGATACGCAGACGTTGTGTACACGATGGCCTACCGGCTCACCGGGAACGACGAGGAGGCGCGCGACGTCGCGCAGGATGTCCTCCTCAGGCTCCACCGCGGTCTGGGGCGCTACGAGGAAGGCAACTTCGAGGGATGGCTGTACCGAACCACCGTGAACGTCTTCCGGGACCGGCTCCGGAAGACGAAGAGACGCCGCGAGGACGTGACGGCCGAGCCGCCGCACGCGGTGGCTCCCGAGTCGGTCGAGCAGGAGGTCACCCGGACGGAGCTGCGCGAGGTCGTCCAGCGCGCGATATCGAGCCTGCCCCCGGACTACCGCGAGGTGATCGTGCTGCGTGACATCGAGGGACGGTCCTACGAGGAGATCGCCGAGATCCTGGACATCCCGTCCGGGACGGTCCGCTCCCGGATCCACCGCGGACGCGAGGCGCTCCGCTCACTGCTCGCCCCCTACGTGGAGGCCGCTCCGTGAACGAGCACATCCGGTCCGAGGTGATGTCCGCGATCGTGGACGGCGAGTCCACCGCCGAGGAGCGCCGCACGGCGGACGTCCACCTCCAGGGCTGCGCCGAGTGCCGGCGGGCGCTGTCCGAACTGAGCTCGGTGCGCGATCTCGTCTCCGCCCTACCTCGGCTCGAGGCTCCCGAGGAGGTCGTCCAGGCGGCACTCCGTCCCGGGAGGGTGCGGCTCCTGTCCCCACGCCGGCGTCTGGTCGCCCTCGCTGCGGCGGCCGCCGTGGTCGTGTCGCTGGCCGGGGTCGTCCGTCCGCCCGAGCCGGAGGCCGAGCCGCCGGTCGATGCGTTCGTCGCCCGACACGTCGGCGTCAGCGCCGGCAACCAGAGCGCGGGGGAGGTGCTGTTCGCTGTCCCGGGCCGCTGAACCACGCCGCCGGCTCCCATGGGGGCTCCTCGCCTTCGTCGTCCTGATGGGCGCGAGCCTGCACGGGCGGACGGCCACCGGGCAGGAGGGGGCGGACGGGCTCATCCGCAAGATCGCCGCGGCGGACGGCGCCACCTACCGGGCCCGTCAGCTCGTGGTCTACATGGGCGAGCAGAAGTCGTCCGCGGTCGTCGAGGTGCACGCGGATCGCGGGACGCGCCACGTCCGGGCACAGGGCGGCAAGGACCGCACCGAGGTCTGGAAGGACGGCACCGAGACGCGGCTGTGGAACTCCGAGCTCGCGTGGCGGGAGATGCGTCCGGCTCCCGTGAAGATGAAGCCGAAGCTCGTCCTCGAGAAGTTCGACGTGAAGGTGGGGGCGATGATGTCGCTAGGGTCGGTCTCGCTCGTCCCGCTAGACCTGATCCGCCGCTCGGACGAGGCGTTCCTCCAGCGGATGTGGGTCGACCCGGTCAACGGGATGGTGCACCGCCGCGAGGTGTACGGCGACGAAGGGAAGCTGCTCGGGATGTCCACGCTGCTCGATATGGAGTGGGGCGACGGCGCCGGGCCCGTGCCGAAGGTGAAGGCGCGGGTCAAGGAGGACGCGGTGCTCCCGAAGGCCAAGGGCGAGGCGCCGCGCGAGCTGCCCTACGACTACCAGCTGGTGTCGGCGCACCGGCTCGAGGCGGACGGAGACCCGGTGGACCAGTGGCTGTACACGGACGGCGTGCACGCGCTCTCGGTCTTCCGACAGAAGGGGACGCTCTCGGAACCGGACGGGTTCGAGCCCGTCGAGCTCGACAAGACGACCGCCTACGCCGGACCGGGGCCGGGGACATGGGTCTGGCAGGGAGGCCGGTCCGTCTGGACCGTCGTAGCCGAGGAGCCACAGCTGGACCCCGTCGAGCTGACCGAGGACCTCCCCCAGGGCGGACCGTCCCGCCTCACCCGCCTGGGCGCGTGGTGGGCGAAGGCGTACCACGTGGTCGCGGACCGCTTGTAGGGAACCGCCTGGGCGCGCCCGGCGTTGATAGGGCATGGACGCGCTCCACGGTCTGATCGACCCCCAGGACTGGCAGCTCCACGCGGCCTGCCGGGGACGCCAGGACCTCTTCTTCGCGCCGGACGACGAGTCCGAGACGCGGGTGGAGCGCCGGCGCCGGGAGGCGCGCGCCAAGACGATCTGCGCGTCCTGCGTCGTCCGGCTCGAGTGCCTGGACGAGGCGATGGAGCAGCGGGAGCGCTTCGGGATCTGGGGAGGCATGACCGAGCGGGAGCGGCGCGCCCTCGTCGCCCGTCGGACGTTCGCGTCCCCCACGGGTCAGGTTCCACCACGAGACATCGCCGGTCCTGGGCGGCCACAACGCCTGCCCGCCGTCGTCGCTCAGGGCCGGGCGATGTCGCCGGAAGAGGACTGACGGCCGGGCTCCCGCGCGAGCGGGAGCCCGCGCCGAGGTGTGGCCCCCGGGCCGCACCCGAGCGTGGAGCCGGCCGGGGTGCCACAAGAACGGGGCGGGGCACACCGGCCGGTTTCCCTTTGGGAGCCGCGCTCGCGGGAGCCCGCGACCCCGGCTCGCGTGGGCCTCGCGCTCCTCGCCCGCGGGCCCCCCGGCGGGAGACCACGACCTGCCATCGGCGCCCGCTCGGGAGCCGGGGGAGGGCACCGATGGCGAGAAGTGGTCCCTATACGACCACCGCCCGCCGGTCGTGCCGGACAGACCCCGGAACCGAGTGCGAGTGGCAGGTCATGGACCTGCGTTCGAGACGGGTCGTTGCGCGTGGCCCGTCCGACGCTCAGGCTGAACCCCATGGACAACCCCCGCCTCCAGCCACCCACGCGTCGATCGCTGGTCAGCTCGACGGACATCTTCCTCGCCTTGGTCTCGAAGGAACTGCACGTCAAGTACAAGCGCTCGGTCCTAGGGTTCTTCTGGTCGCTCGCGACGCCGCTGGCGCTCGCGGCGGTCTACCTCTTCGTCTTCGTCCACGTGTACCGGGTCCCGCAGGAGGACTTCGCCCTCTTCCTGCTGACCGGACTGCTGCCCTGGCAGTTCTTCCAGATGGCGACCGTCGCCGCGACCAACTCACTGGTCGACAACGCCCCGCTCATCCGCAAGGTCTACTTCCCTCGTCCCCTCCTCCCGATCGGCGCCGTCGCCGCCAACCTGGTGACGTTCATGGGAGGGCTCGGCGTCCTGATGCTGATCCTCCTGGCCACGGGGCGTCCGTTGTGGCTCGGCCTGCACTGGCTCGTGGTGGCGCTCGTCCTGCAGACGGCGTTGTGCGTGGGGATCTCGCTGGCCCTCTCGGTATGGAACGTGTACTTCCGCGACATCGCGCAGGTGATCGGCATCTTCCTCCTCGTCCTCTTCTTCCTCACGCCGATCGTCTACGACGTGACGATGGTGCCGGCGGCCTTCCGAGCGCTCGCCTGGGTGAACCCTCTCGCGCCGATCATGGAGACGTACCGGGCGGCGCTCTTCGAGGTGCGGACACCCGACCTGGGGCTGCTCGCTGCCGGCGCGGCAGAGGCGGCGGGCGCGCTCGCTCTCGGGTACCTCGTGTTCCGACGCCTGTCCCCGCGGATACCCAAGGAGCTCTGATGGCGCCGACCATCGTCGTCCGCGGCCTGTGGGAGGAGTTCCGGGTGCTGCAGGACCGGCCGGGCAGCGTGAAGGAGATGCTCTCGCGTCTGCCGGTGGGGAGGGAGCGAAGGTCCAACTGGGCGCTACGGGACGTGAGCTTCGAGGTCGAGCCCGGCGAGACGGTGGGGCTCATCGGTCGCAACGGCTCGGGGAAGAGTACGCTCCTGCGTTGCATCGCCGGGATACTGCCGCCGACGCGAGGGGAGGTCCTGGTCGGCGGGCCGATCTCGAGCCTCATCGAGCTGGGGGCAGGTTTCCACCCCGAGCTCACCGGACGCGAGAACGCGCGCGTCACGGGGGCCCTCTTCGGGATACCCCGTCGCAAGCTCGAGGCGAAGATGGAGGAGATCGTCGCCTTCGCCGAGCTGGAGGAGGTCGTCGATCAACCGGTCCGGTCGTACTCGTCGGGCATGGTCGTCCGTCTGGCCTTCTCCCTGGCCGTCAGCGCGGACCCCGAGATACTGCTGATCGACGAGGTCCTGGCGGTGGGCGACCAGTCCTTCCAACGCCGATGCGTCGATCGCATCAGCGGCATGGCCCGCTCGGGGGTCGCCGTGGTCTTCGTCTCCCACCAGCTCGATCTGGTCTCGTCCGTGTGCTCGCGGGTGCTCCTGCTGGACGACGGGTCAGTGGTCTCGGATGGCTCGCCCCTCGATGTGATCGCAGGCTACGAGCGCGCCCAGTAGGCCAGGTGATCTTTGAGCCGACCTCGGACCCCCCCGCCGGTCACGCCCGCCCGGAGGCCGCGGCGGAGGACCGACCTGTCAGGTTCCTTCCGCCCCCTCTGCGCGGAGCGCCGGTGAGCGAGCACCTGGTCGCTGTTCGCGAGCGGCCACGCAAGGGCCCGCACGACGGACAGAGCGGACATCCACTGACCCCTCAGGAGCAGCGCCAGGCCGACCCCAAGGCATCCCAGCAGGTGGAGGGGAACGATGCGTACCAGCGACCAGGCCCCCGCGTTCGCGAGGATCGACCAGATGCGGTTGCGGAAGGACAGGTACCGGATCTGGTGAGGTTCGAACAGCCGCCGGCTCGTGTAGCTGCCCTCGTGGTGGACCTCGGCGCCAGGCACCACGAACACCTGATGCCCGGCCACACGGGCCCGCCAGCACAGGTCCGACTCCTCGAAGTAGGCGAAGTAATCCGACCGGAACCCGTTGAGCGACACGAACGTGGTCCGGCGCACCAGCAGGGCGATGCCTCTGGTGGAGAACACCTCCCGGGTCTGGGCTCCGGGGGGGTGAGCGGCCGGCGCGAAGAACCCCGCCCAGGTGAAGAGCTCGCCCACCGACTCGACCGATCCGTCGGGGCGCCTGCACAGCGGCTGCCAAACCGCCCCTGCGGGCTGCCTGTCCGCCTCGCTCAGCAGAGCATCGAGCGCTCGGGGCGCAAGGAGCGCGTCATCGTTGAGGAAGAGCAGCAGCGGAGACACCGCGAGGGCAGCCCCCTGGTTGCACGCGGCGGCGTACCCGGCGTTCGTCTCGTTCTGGATCACTCTCACGCCGGGGGCCGGCCACCCTGAGGGGCGGGGCGACCCCCCGTTGTCCACCACGACGATCTCCACCCCGGGGGGCCGTCCGATCGAGGCGAGGCAGGCGAGCAGGCGGTCATCGCCCGCGTACGTGGGGATCACGACCGTGAGGGTGGGAGTCTCGCCCTCGGAGGTCCGCATCGACACGCATTATCTTCTATCGGTGCGTGCTCGACGCGTCCGGACCGGGGTCGCCATCACGCGGGCCGTGGTCCGGACGGTGGCCCAACGCGGGGTCAGGGGACTCGTCTCGGAGCTCGCGCTGCGCCTCGAAGGGCGGCTCGTCCACGGGCTGCCTCTCTCGAGCCCGTCGTCGCTCCTGACCCTCAACCGCGAGTACATGAGGCGGACCCAGGCCCGCACCGCTGTGCCCCCGCTGGTCGTCTCCGAGACGGTCCCCATCAGCGTCGTGATGCCGGTCCACGCCACTCCCCCGGACCTGCTTCGCAGAGCGATCCGCTCGGTCCAGGCCCAGAGCTACGGGCGCTGGGAGCTGTGCGTCACCGATGACGGGACACCCGGCGACGAGGTCAGGAGCGTGCTCGAGCAACACGCCTCCGAGGACCCCAGGGTGCAGCCGGTCTTCCTCCCCCGCAACCAGGGGATCTCGGCCGCGACGAACGAAGCGCTGGCGCGTGCGGAGGGCGCGTTCGTGGCTTTCCTCGACCATGACGACGAACTCGCCCCGGACGCGCTGGCCCGTGTAGCCCGTGCCGTCGCGGACGAGCCGGATGTCGATGTCCTCTACAGCGACGAGGACAAGCTCTCTGAGCGCGGGCTGAACGTGGACCCCTTCCTCAAGCCCGGCTGGTCCCCACACCTCCTAAGGTCGATGAACTACCTCACCCACCTCAACGTCATCCGGACCGGACTCGTCCGCGAGGTCGGGGGGTGTCGCAGCCGGTTCGACGGGAGCCAGGATTACGACCTGTTCCTGCGCTGTACCGAGCGGGCTCGCCGCGTGGTCCACCTCCCGCAAGTGCTCTACCACTGGCGAAAGGTGCCCACCTCCGCGGCGGCTTCGACCGGCGCGAAGCCGTACGCGTACGAGGCGGCCCGGGGGGCTCTCGAGGACGCCATGCGGAGGCGGGGAGAGGAAGGCGGCGTAACCGCGGAGCTCCCCGGTCTGTACCGCACCCGCTACACCGTTCCCCCCCACGGATCGGTGGTGCTCTGGGGGCAAGGGGAGGCGGACCCGGCGCGCACGAGGTCGCTGGTTGCGCCGCGCAGCGGCTTCCTGGTCGACCCGGCCGCGCAGTACATCATGTTCCTTGGTCCACAGGTCGCCACGATCTCGGAGGGGTGTGTCGAGGCACTCGTCGAGCACGCGCAGCGCTCTGGGGTCGGGGTGGTGGGTGGCGTCGAGGTGGATCGGCGCGGGGTCGCGATCTCGTCTGGACTGTTCGTGGGGCGAGGGTCGGTGCGCCCCGCGTTCGCAGGATGGGACATGCGCCTGCCCCTCTACTTCGGGATGGCGCGGGCGGTCCGAGACGCGTCCGCGGTCTCCTCGTCCATAGCGCTCGTGCGCCGTGACGTGTTCGAGGACCTCGCTCGGACCGACGAGAGGTCGCATGCGCTCCTGGTCGCGGATCTCTGCCTCCGGGCCCGCGGAGCCGGGTTGGCCGTAGTGGTGACCCCGTACGCTAGGGCGTTGTCTGCGGCGCCGCTCCGTCACTCATGGGACGAGGCGGACGTGCGCAGACTCAGAGCGAGATGGCCCGACGAGGTCGCAGGGGAGGATCCATTCCTGAGCCCGAGCCTGGAGATCACCGCGAAGGGGCCGCAGCTGCGTCCGGACGAGCCCGCACGCCCTTGACAGAGAGCGACCACCCCTACGACGAGTGGTACTACCGGACGGGCTGCGGGCCCGTCGAGTACGCCCGCGCCGAGCCATGGCTCTCGTTCTTCGCGCGCGTCGCCGACCGCATCGTCTCAGACATCGGCCCGCGTACGGTCCTCGACGTCGGCTGCGCCATGGGGATGCTCGTCGAGGCCCTCCGCGACCGCGGGGTGGACGCCTTCGGGATCGACGTCTCAGAACATGCCCACGCGCAGATTCGAGATGACGTCAAGGAGTTCTGCCGGGTCGGGTCGATAACTGACGGGCTGGACCGCAGGTATGACCTGATCGTCTGCATCGAGACCCTCGAGCACCTGACCTCCCCGGAAGCGGCCCGAGCCGTCGAGGTCATCGCGTCGTCCACCGACGACCTCCTCTTCTCGTCGACGAGCGACGACTTCCGTGAACCGACACATGTGAACGTGCGTACGAGCGGACACTGGGCGGAGCAGCTGGGGCGCCACGGGATGTTCAGGGACGTCCGGTTCGACGCTTCCTTCGTCGCTCCCCATGCGGTCAGGTTCCGCAGGACCGCCGACCCCATCCACCGCATCGTGGCCGAGTACGAGGACGCGCTGGCGCGCCTCACCTCGGAGGCCAACTCGCTGAGAACGGCCCTGGTCGAGACCCGCCGAGAGGTAGAGGGCGCGGCGGTTCACAACGAAGAGCTCCGTGCTCGTCTCGAGGAACGGTTCGTGTGGACCCTGGTCCGTCGCATCCGCAGCCTCCGCCGGAGGTGACCGTGGCGCGGGTCTGCGTGGTGATCCCCAACCACAACGGCGGACATCTGCTCCGTGAGTGCCTCGACGCGCTGGACGACCAGACGTTCACCGACTTCGAGGTCCTCGTGGTGGACAACGGGTCCACCGACGGATCTCCGCAGCTCGTCCGGGACCGGCCGCGCGTTCAGATGATCGCGTTGCCCGCGAACCGCGGTTTCCCTGCAGCGGTGAACGCGGGTATCAGCGCGTCGAGCGCGCCACTGGTGGTCCTCCTCAACAACGACACCCGGGCCGAAGCCGACTGGCTGGAACACCTGGTCGCCGCGATGGACGAGGTACGCGGAGCGAGCATGGCAGCGTCCAAGATCGTGTACCGCCGCGATCCCGGCGTCCTGGATGCAGCGGGTGACCGGTACTCGATGACCCGTCTCGCGGGCGTAGCCATCGGTCGGGGCGAACGGCCGGAGGCGCACGACGAGCCCGTCTGGGTCTTCGGCGCCAGCGCGGCGGCCGCCATCTACAGACGCTCTCTCTTCGACGACATCGGCCTGTTCGACGAAGACTTCTTCCTGCTCCACGAGGATGTCGATCTCGACCTGCGGGCCCAGCTGGCCGGCCACGCCTGCCTGTACGTCCCAGGTGCCGTCGTCCAGCACCACCACGGAGCGACGAGACAGCAGATGCGCTCGCAGATCGCGTACCTCACGGTCCGCAACCGGCTCTGGGTCGCGGTGAAGGGCCTGCCCGCCCCGCTGCTCGTCCTCGCCCTGCTCGCGTCCTCGCTCCGGCTCCCGGTGGTGGTCTTCGGAGCGTTGGCGCGGGGTCGAGCTGCAGGGGCAGGCGAAGGTGCCCCCCGCGTGTCACCGGCCGCCGTAGCCAGGGGAGTCTGGGACGGGCTCCTGCTCGCCTGGCCCAAGAGGGCCGGGGTCCAGTCCCGCCGCCGCGTCTCGCAGTTCTCCTTGCTCCTGCGATTGCTGCGGGCGCGATCGCCGCTGAGGGCCCGGCCATCCGCGTAACCCACCTGTTCAAGGACTACTTCCCCCCCACGCGCGGTGGGATCGAGCAGCACATCCACGATGTCGTCCACGGCATCGAGGGGATCGACTTCTCCGTCCTCACCGGCTCCCGGTCCCGCTCCCGCGTCGAGGACGGCGACGACGGCGTCCGTGTCGTGAGGGCTCCCGAGATCGGGCGGGTGTTGAGCTCGCCACTCATCGCCTCGTGGGCCCGGGAGCTGAGGTCGCTCAACCCCGACCTCGTGCACGTCCATATGCCGAACCCCGTCGGCGAGATGGCCGCTCTGCGCTCCCGGCTCCCGCTCGTCGCCACGTACCACGCCGATATCCCGCGGGCACGCGCCCTCGTCCCGGCGTACGTGCCGGTGCAGCAGAGGTTCCTCGCGCGCTGCCGGCGGATCGTGGTCTCGAACCCGGCGATGGCGGACGTGGAGCCGCTGCGCCCGCACCGCGATCGGGTCATCGTCATCCCGTTCGGGGTTGATCCGGACCAGTGGCATCGCCCGGCGGCTGCGGACGAGCTCGACGTGCAGGTCCTGTTCCTGGGCCGACTCGTCCACTACAAGGGGCTCCCGGTCCTGATGGAGGCCATGCGGTCCGTCGACGCGGGATGCGCGGTCGTGGGAGACGGACCTGTCAGGCCGCCGCCGCCCGGCAACGTGAGCTACGTCGGCGCGGTACCCGACCCGGAGCGGGCGGCCTGGTACCACGCGGCGGACGTGTTCGTGCTCCCGTCGACCTCCCGCGCCGAGACCTTCGGCATCTCGATGCTGGAGGCGATGGCATGCGGCACCCCGGCCATCTCCACGGAAGTGGGAACCGGCACGTCGTGGCTGAACGTGGACGGGGAGACGGGGCTGGTAGTCGCTCCCGGCGACCCGCACGCGCTCGTGCGCGCGCTGCATCGCCTGCTGGGCGACGACGGGTTGCGTCGGAGGATGGGCGAGGCGGCGCAGCGGCGAGTGAGCGCTCACTTCACCCGCCGGGCGATGCTGGACTCCCTGCGACAGATGTACGAGAGTGCCCTGGCGTGAAGCGCGTCCTGATCGTCAGCGGCTCCCTCCTCGCCCTCGTCGCCGGGGCCGCCTACGTCTCCCTCAACGTCGGGCGGTGGATGTCCGCCCCCGATCCCCTCCGCCCCGTCGACGCGATAGTCGTCCCGTCCGGCGACCACAACCGCCGGCTCCCGACCGCTCTGGGGCACGTCCGCGCCGGGCTGGCTCCCGAGCTGTGGGTGACGGTGGAGCGGGGCGGTCCGGTCGTGGACGAGCGGGCGGCCGTCCGAGCCTTCGCGCCGGACGCCCGCATCCTCGGGACGTCGCGGTCCGTGCGCCAGGACGCCGCCCTCGTGGCCGAGCACGCGTCCGGACGACCGACCATCGCCGTCGTGACCTCCCCCTGGACCGTCTCGCGCGTCCGTATCACCTACGAACGCGTCCTCGGACAGCACGCCGACGTCCTCGTCTGGTCGGACGGCTCCCGCTACGAGGCCCGGCGGTGGTGGAGGTCGGAGCCCGAGACGACCGCGGTCGAGGCGGTGAAGCTGGTCGGGACGCTGATGC